>JAICND010000078.1 GCA_025929005.1 Acidimicrobiia bacterium | reverse complement strand
TCGCTCCGGGCCGTCCTCGGCACAAATCTGGCCATGGGCGGACTGGGTCTGCTGACGGTCGTCGCAGTGGCCGCGGTAGAACGCCATCGGAACCAGGTTGAGGTGAAGAGCCTTGCAACAGAGACCGAGGACAACCGGTTGCGTGAGCATGACCGGCGCAAAGATCGATTTCTCGCTAGCGCGGCCCACGATCTGAAGACCCCCCTCACCGCCATTGTCGGCTACGCCGAATTGCTAGTCGACGGCACCGTTGGTGATCTGCAGCCCGAGCAGAAACAGTTCCTGCATGTGATGGATCGCAATGCGCGGCGGCTGGAGAGCATGATCGACGACCTCGTCCTGATGGCCAGGATCGACAGCGGTACGCTTCATCTAGAGAAAGCGACCTTCGATCTGGTGGATTTACTGATCGAATCGGTCGAGAAAGCCCATCCGGGTGCCGATGACAAAGGCCTGAGTATCACCTTTCTCCCTCCCGAGGCGGTGAAGGTTACGGCTGACCGGAGACGAATGGGACAGGCAATCGCCAACCTTCTCGCCCGTGCCCTCACCCGCAGCCCTAGCGGTGGACAGGTTGAACTTCGTATTGAGCTAACACCGTCACAAGCACTGATCGGGGTCACCGACTCGGGTGGAGAGTTACCGCCCGAGGAACAGCGCCAGCTGTTCGATCGGTATTACTGGAGCGGTCGCGGTGCAGCCGCGGTCGGCCTCGCCTTATCCATCGTCCGATACATCGTCGAAGCCCACGACGGAACTGCTCGGGTGTCGAACACGCAAGGTGGGTCGGCCATAACCCTCGCCCTACCTCTAGCCAGCAACCACGACCGGTTGGAGCGCACCGGAGCTCATCATGGCGAATGACGATCTGAACCTTAGGGTCCTCGCGGCCGATGACGACCCAGACATCCTCGACCTCATCTCTTACCGTCTTGAGCGATCTGGATGCGAGGTTCTGCGAGCTTTCGATGGCGAACAAGCGTTGGAACTCGCCAACACCGAGCATCCGGATCTGGCGGTGCTCGACGTAATGATGCCCAAGATCGACGGCTACGAGGTGACTCGGCGGCTGCGGGCCAACCCGGCCACGGCGGGAATCAAAGTGATTCTCCTAACCGCTAGCGCCCAGGAGACTGATGTCGTCAAGGGCTTCGAGGCTGGGGCAGATGACTACATGACCAAGCCCTTCAGTCCGCAGGAACTGCGCCTGCGACTCGTGGCCGTCGCCAATCGCCGCTAGTGGTTCGGCTTCTGACGTACTCGGCAGTCTCCCTTACCTGTGTGAATGCTGCCATTGGGCTATGGCTGATCGCCTACCGCCTCACCAACAACCGTCGACTCCACGCACTCAGCGTGGCCCGGGAGCGGCTGAAGCCCGCAGTGCTTGCTTGGATCGATGGGGACGACGAACCGCCGTCTCAGACCAACCCGACTGATTACCTGGCCATCGCCGACCTTTTGGCCAGCTATGGACACGCCGTTCGAGGTGGAGCCAGAAAGCGGGTGGCAGACCTCGCCCGGGAAACCGGCATGATCGAGAGAATGATCGGCGAACTTCGAGCGCGCCGTGGCTGGCGGCGGGCCCTGGCTGCCTACCGTCTGGGAGATCTGGCATCGAAGCAAGACGCCGCTCAGGCCCTGCTGGCATGCCTGGGTGACCGCGATCGACGAGTTACTGCGGCCTCGGCCCGCAGCCTCGGACTGCTGGGTGTGGTCGAAGCTGTAGAACCGCTGGTCAGGCGCCTCGCATCGGGTCACCTGACCCGACCGGTCGGGGCTCACGCGCTTCGACTCCTCGGCACCGACGCATCAGATTCGCTTGTGGGCATGTTGAAAGCAGATGAGGAGGAAGTCCGGGCGATGGCGGCAGAACTCCTCGGTCTCATCGGCAATGTCGGACGGACCGATCAGCTGATCGAAGTCTTGGCTGATCCCTCACCGGAGGTCAGGGTACGAGCCACCCGCGCGCTTGGCCGCATAGGCGACAGCAGCGCATCGGCGGCACTGCAGGTCACGCTCGAGGATCCGGTTGCATTTGTTCGGGCGGCCGCGGCCACGGCCCTGGCCAAAGTGGGAAATTCTGATTCATTCGACCAACTGGTCTTGATCGCTCAGAACGATGTGTTTGTGTCAGCCCACGCCGCCGCCTACGCGGCCGCTTTCCTGAGACCCGAAGATGTCGAGCAATTGGCCAATCGCGGTCATGCCGGTATCCATCTTGAGGAAGCAGCAGACCTCCTTCAGGTGGTCGGCTGATGGGCGTGCTGGTGGAGGTCCTCAGCGTCACAGTGATCGTTTACTTCGTCGTTCTAAACCTGCTGTATCTCGGCTTCACCCTCCTGGCATGGCGCGAACTCGTCAGGTATCGACATAGCCGAGAGTCCAGCCCCGTCGATGAAGTGTTCCGTTCGCCCCTCACCTCGCCGGTCAGCATCCTGCTGCCAGCCTTCAACGAGGAAGCAGGTGTCGTGGACAGCGTTGAGTCGCTACTCCATCTTCGGTATCCAGAATTCGAGGTGATCGTGATCGATGACGGCTCCACTGACGGCACGTTGTCTGCGTTGCGTACGGCGTTCGACCTGGTTCCCGTCCGAAAAGCGCTACAAACCGAGATCCAGACTGCGCCGATCAGACAGACACTTTTCTCCCGTAAGCATCACAACCTGTGGGTAGTCAGCAAGGAAAACGGTGGCAAAGCCGATGCCCTTAACTCAGGCCTCAACGCCGCCCGGTACCCCTACATCTGCGCGGTTGACGGTGATGCCGTCCTGGAACAGGACGCTCTACTTCGAGTCATGATGCCAATTGTTGACGACCCGACCGTGGTTGCCACCGGTGGCATCATCCGAATCGCCAATGGCTGTCAGATCGACCGTGGTCGGGTGACAGAAGTTGGTCTCCCCAAGTCTCGTTTGGCCACCCTCCAGGTGGTCGAGTATCTCCGCGCTTTTCTAGTGGGCCGTGTGGGGTGGAGCGCACTCGGCGGTTTGCTGATCATCTCTGGTGCCTTCGGGGTTTTCAAACGATCCGTAGTGATGGAGGCAGGCGGATACTCGGTCCGTACGGTTGGCGAGGACATGGAACTGGTGGTCCGGCTTCACCGCCACCTTCGAGAGAAAGCCAAGCCATACCGAATCGCCTTTGTTCCGGACCCCGTTTGCTGGACGGAAGTACCCGAAGATCTCGCCACCCTGGGCAGGCAGAGGAGACGTTGGCAGCGCGGGCTGGCAGAGACTTTATGGACACACCGGAGCGCCATCGCACAGCCGGGCATGGGTTCTCTCGGCTGGCTTGCCATGCCCTACTTCATCTTGTTCGAACTGTTGGGTCCTTTTGTCGAGTCGGCGGGATACCTTGTGATACCGATCGCTGCCGCCCGGGGAGTGTTGTCTGCCGAGTATTTGTTGGCGTTCCTGGTCCTCTCGATCGTATGGGGATCTCTCCTCTCGATCTCGGCGCTGGCGCTGGAGGAGATCAGTTTTCGGCGACACCCTCGAAGCCGTCACGTCGCTCGTCTGGCGTTGTACGCCCTGGTTGACAACCTCGGATATCGACAATTATCGAATCTTTGGAGACTCCGTGGAATGGTGGACTTTCTGCGCGGAAAGCAGGGATGGGGAACAATGCATCGCAAGGGGCTGAATCGTTCGCGGGACGGGGTCCCTCGCCAGGAAGCGGCCTAGGCAAGCCGGATCTGGGCAGGGCCGTCCACCACCTTTCCAACAACCCGTCCTCCGGGGATGCCTCCTGAATCCTCGATCGGCAATGAAATGAGCAAGCCTCCGCTGGTTTGGGCGTCGGACAGAATCTGGTGGTCCGACAGCTCTCCTGCGCCGTCGGTGTATGTGCTGGACGCTTGCAGGTTCCTCTGACTACCGCCGGGAAAACATCCGGCGTCCAGCAGATCCCTCGTTCCGGCCAGAACGGGTATTGAGGAGAGGTCGAGCCGCGCACCTACCCCCGAGGCCACCAGCATTTCCCGCAAGTGTCCGAGCAGACCGAATCCGGTCACATCGGTGGCAGCGTGAGCGCCGGCGTCGACCATCGCCTCCGCTGCTGCCGCATTCAGCTCGACCATCACCGATATCGCCCGGCTCGCCACTTCTGGAGGACAGAGGTCACGTTTGATCGCCGTCGTGATGATGCCCAATCCCAGCGGCTTGGTAAGAACCAGCGCATCACCCACCCGTGCGCCAGCATTGCTGATGAATGCTCCACTTGGAACCACCCCCGTTACGGCGAAGCCATAGATAGGTTCCGGGGAATCGATGGAATGCCCCCCAACGATGGTGGCCCCCGCTTTGGCCATAACCTCAGCACCTCCCTCTTGCACGGAGGTAGCAACCTCAAAAGGAATCCGATCCCGGGGCCATCCCAGAATCTGGAGGGCCGTCAGCGGACGCCCTCCCATCGCGTAAACGTCGGATAGGGCATTGGCGGCCGCGATCTGACCCCAATCGAAGGGATCGTCGACCACCGGGGCGAAGAAATCGACCGTCTGCACCAGGGCGCTGCCATCTTGCAGCCGAAAGACCCCGGCATCATCTGAGCTACCAAATCCGACCAAAAGGTCGGTGTGCTGGGTCGACGGATGACCCCGCAGCGGGCCCAGGATCTGACTGAGTTCGGCCGAGCTCAATTTGCAGGCGCAACCGGCTCCGTGGCTGTATTGGCTCATCCGGATCTGAGGCATATAGGCAGATTCTGGCACTGTCCTAAGCTGATCGATTCGATGACTGACACCACCTGGCTCACTCCGGCGGCTCACCAGAAGCTGATCGCCGAACTCGAGCACCTCAAGACCGACGGTCGCCGCCAGATCGAGATCCGGCTGGCGGAGGCGCGGTCGCATGGCGACCTCCGTGAGAACGGTGACTACGACGCTGCCAAGAACGACCAGGGGCTAATGGAGGCGAGGATCCGTCATCTCCAGGCCCTGATCGACACCGCCGAGGTCCGTGAAGCCGCTGACGATGGTGTGGTCAGCATCGGATCGATAGTGACGGTGGTCGACGAAGACGGAGACGAGATGGAGTACTTCGTGGCCAATCGCGCCAACAAAGTACCCGGCTACATCCTGACTTCGCCCGAGAGTCCCCTGGGCGAGGCTCTGCTCGAGAAGCGGGTCGGTGACCGCGTCAGCTACGAGGCCAACGGCCGCATTTTCACCGTGGAGATCCGGGGCGTCCGCCCTTTCCGCGACTGATTCGCCGACCGGAACGCACCAACCGCTTCGGTACCCTGGGCCGGTGAAGCTCCGCCTGCGTACCCCGCGCCAGCTTGCCCGGCAGTTGCTGGCTCAGGCGCGTCGTCAGCCGGGGGTGGTCGAGGAATATCTCGACCGCCACGGTGAGGAGTGGGAAGCCCTGGCCGAGGCAGCACCCGGGGCGGCCGCAGCCATTCTCGAGGAGCTTTCTGACGAAGCCGTGACCGACTTGCTGGGCGATCTGGACACCAAAGAGCTGGCTGAGGTGCTGCGAGAGTTTCAGCCCGAGCGGGCCGTCGAGGTGCTTGAGGACTTTCCGGTCGACGAGGTGAGGTCCCTCCTCGAGGAGATGAACCCCGAAGACGCGGCCGACCTGCTTGGAGAGGTGGAGGACGAAGAGGCCGCCGTCTACCTGGGGATGCTTCCCGATGAGGCGGCCGCCGAGGTTCGCCGCCTGCTCGAGTACCCACCGGACTCGGCCGGCGGCCTCATGACGACCGATGTCGCCAAGCTCCCCATCGGAATCACTGCCGGTGAGGCGATCGAGCGCATCAGACAGCTCCACGAAGAACTCGAAGATCTCTCGTACGTCTATGTGGTCGACGATCAAGAGCGGTTGGCCGGGGTCGTCTCGTTCCGCGACCTCGTGTTCAACAGACCGGGAGCCGGGCTCGACGAAGTGATGGTGGCCGACCCGGTATCGGTAGTAGCCACGGCCGATCGCGAAGAGGTAAACGAGTTAGTCCAGCAATACCACCTCTTTGCGATTCCGATCGTCGACTCCGACGGCCGCCTCGTTGGAGTGGTCACAACAGAGACCGCCCTGGAGTCGATCCAGGACGAGGCTTCCGAGGACTTCGCCGCCGCCATGGGCGCCGGCCTCGAAGAGAACGTGCGCAGCTCTGTGCGCAGTTCGGTGAAAGCCCGGCTGCCCTGGATCGCATTCGACGTGCTGATCTCCACCTCGGTCGTCCTCGCAGTGAGTCGCTTCCAACCCGTGTTGAACAACTTTGTCGTGCTGGCGGCCCTCATGCCCCTTGTGGCCCGCATCGGAGGCGACGCCGGAGCCCAGAGTCTGGCGGTGGTAATCAGGGGGCTGGCCTCGGACGAGATCCCCCAGACCGGCAACGGGCGGGTGGTGCTCCGGGAGGCGGCCATCGGTGCAGTCAACGGCCTGGCTATCGCCGTGCTTGCAGGGATTCTCGGCTACGTGATGCAGAGCCTTACCAGCGGTCCCGACCCCCTCAAGATCGGCGCCGCCATGGCGATTGCAGCCATGGCCAACCTCATCATTGCCGGGGCTGCAGGGTCAGGAATCCCCCTGATCTTGCGGCGGATGGGCCTTGATCCGGCCCTCGGGTCGAACCTATTTCTCACCACTATTACCGACCTGCTCGGGTTTGCCGGGTTCCTGGCGGTTGCCACGGCACTTCTCTAAAGGCCGCTGGTACCTCTCAAGTAGAGCGCGAAACCAGCCGTTACCTCTGAGTCGTGCTGCCTGCCCGCGTCTGGGGGAGTCTGATCCTCTTCGTCGTCACCGTGTTGATCGCGGTATCGGTCCCTGCTGAGCCTGCCGCGGCGGCCTGCCGCCCAACCACGATCGCAGACCTCCCTCCCCTCCCGGGTCCGGAACTTCCATCCACCCCTGCTGCTCCCGACGGCACTGTACTTCCTCCCTCCGAACCGGCCCCACCGGTCGAGGCGCCTCCGCCGCCGCCTCGCCGCTGCCGCTTTCTCTACCGGATGCTGTTTCCAGTGTTGGGCGGCAAGATTGGATCGATCTTCGGTGAG
>JAICND010000302.1 GCA_025929005.1 Acidimicrobiia bacterium | reverse complement strand
CCGAGCACGCTTTGCCTGGCTATATCCGTAGCCACATCCATCCCTCGAACATGGATGATGGACAAATGCCCCTCATCTCCACCTTCCGGCTACCGGTACAGATCCACACGAGGTCAGCCAATTCCAAATGGCTGGACGAGATCGCCCACACCAATCCGCTCTGGATCCACCCAATAGACGCCACGCGCTTTGGAGTCTCGACCGGAGACCTGGTGCGGGTGACAACTGAGATCGGTTACTACGTTGTCAAGGCATGGGTGACCGAAGGCATCCGACCTGGGGTCGTGGCGTGTTCCCACCATATGGGGCGCTGGAAGCTTCAGGAGCAGGGCCAGCGTCAGGCGATGGCCACCGTCGCACTCGACCATTCGGGCACGCAGTGGAGCATGAACCGGAAGAAGGACATCGGACCCTTTACGTCGAGTGACCCCGACACACTTCGGGTGTGGTGGACCGAGTCCGGTGTTCATCAGAATCTCACTTTTCCGGTTCAGCCCGATCCAATCTCCGGCCAACACTGCTGGCATCAGGCGGTGCGAGTCCGAAAGGCTGAACCGGGTGATCGCCTCGGTGACATCAGAGTCGACACTGCACTAGCCAGGGAGGCATACCTGCGATGGTTGGAGACAACCCGGCCGGCCGACCGGATCTCCCCCGACGGCACCCGGCGGCCCTACTGGCTCTTACGCCCCCTCAAACCATCGCGCGATGTATACGCCCTCAAGAGATGAGCTAGAGCGCAGCGAGACGAAGACATCCAGGGAGCTTCCGACGTTGCTATCAAAGGCTTCTGTCCAACCGCTCATTGTCGGTGCCTAACGCATTACCCTCCACGGGACCGGCCACCACGCGAACCAGAATGAACGACCGCCCTCCCTTCCGAGCCGATCATGTCGGTAGCTTCCTTCGACCTCCTCAGGTCACCGCCGCCCGGCGTCAGCGAGAGGAGGGAGTCATCGATGCCGCCGACCTTCGTCGGATCGAGAACGAAGCCATTGCCGAGCTGGTAAAGCGGGAAGAGGAGGTGGGGCTTCGAGGGATAACCGACGGAGAGTTGCGCCGGTTCATGTTCCATGTCGACTTCCTCGAACAGCTGAGCGGGGTCGCCGTCACCGAAGGACAGTTTCTGACCAAGTTCAGGCGGGACGATGGAACCGAGGTCGAGTTCAAACCGCCGACGATGCTGGTCGACGGCCCGATCAAACACACCCACCCTGTCCAAGGGCATGATTTCGACTTTCTCGCCTCCCAGGTGAGCCGCACCCCCAAAGTATGTATCCCGGCTCCCTCCATGCTGCACTTCCGTGGCGGAAGAAAGGCCATCAGCGAAGAGGTCTACCCCCGCCTCGACCAGTTCTTCGACGATCTGACTGCCGCATACCGGGAGGAGATCGCTGACCTCGCGGGACGAGGTTGTACGTATTTGCAGATGGACGACACCAACCTCGCCTATCTGTGTGATCCCGAGATCCGGGAACGGACCGCAGCCCGAGGTGACGATCCCGACGAGCTGGTCAATCTCTATTGCCGGTTGGTCAACGACGCGTTTCGAGGCAAGCCCGATCAGATGGTGGCGGCGATCCACCTCTGCCGTGGCAACTTCCAGAGCGCCTGGGTGTCTCAGGGGGGCTACGAGCCGGTAGCGGAGATCCTCTTCAATGAGATGGCGGTCGACGCCTTCTTCCTGGAATACGACGACGAACGATCTGGCGACTTCGCCCCGCTCAGGTTCGTCCCCAAGGGAAAGAAGGTGGTCCTAGGTCTGATGAGCTCGAAACACAGCCGGGTAGAAGGTGCCGATGAGGTCAAACACCGGATCGAAGAAGCCGCCCGATACATCCCGCTCGACCAGCTGGCCTTGAGCCACCAGTGTGGCTTCTCTTCAACGGTTCACGGCAACGCCATCGAGCCAGAAGATCAGTGGCGCAAGCTCGCCCAAACGGTTGCCATCGCCTCCGAGGTTTGGGGCGATACGGCTTAGCGACACCCTCACGACATGGGACCCGAGCGGGTGGCTGGTCCAGGATTGAGCCCGCGATTGCGCCAATACCCGACCGAACGATCTGCCAGCATCGAAGGTCTGATGAGGAGCGAAGGGTCCTGAGCGAGTTCACTGGCCCTCGCTAACGGTGTGAACTTGGTGGGGGCCGGACGGCCCGATGATCAACAACAAGCACGCCGCAACGATTTCCGTCGCTCATTCCGACCGCCTCGTCGGCGAGCTGGAAACAAGAAGAGTGTGATCCGGCCTGGTTTCATCACCACCGCTCGACTGTGGCGAGTCCCAGGGGGCCTACCAGTCGATGAGAATGCAGGTCTCGTCGCCGAGTACCCACGCACGGTGCCCTGGTGGGATGAAAAGGGCATCGCCAGCTTTTGCTTCCACTTCGGTTCCGTCGGTCATTAGATAACGAATCCGGCCCGCCACAACATACTCGCGGTGAGTGAGAGGGCAGCTGGTTGCACCTTCAGCGTACGGCTCCAGGTCCTCGTCCCAATTCCATCCCGGTTCCAGTTCTGATCGCCAGACCTCCTCCTCGCCGAAGTGAATGAGGTCGGCTCGTCCATGGGTGAAGGAAAGAGTCTCATCCGGCTGCCCTAATAGGTGTCTTTGGATGATGCCTGTGGCACCTTTCCTATCCGTGCTGTCTTCCATCTGCCCGTTCCTCCCGCGCCGACACATTTGCTCCACCAGGCGACGAACACTTTATCGATTGTTGCCACCTCCGACGCTCTGGAGAGATCTGCGCTCATGTGCCTCGCTGCGGTCGCTGGACGGCGTGGAGATTCATGGTGCTGGCCAGTCGCAACACCGAAGCTTGAGGCGCACAGCGGGCAGCCTCCGGGGTACCACGTTGATGAAAAAGGAGGGGCTGGGTCATACCAGGTTGACTTGTCTCGTGGAGTCAACCGGAAATTCAACCGCGGCTACGAGGGGCTCTGGAATGGCGAAAGCCGCTACATCGTGGTGTCCGATCGACCCATTGAAACGGTTTGGGAGTACCTGACTGATCTACGTCATGCCAAAGATTGGTTTGTTGGGCCTCGGCCACGGTCAACAATCCCCGCTGGACAGCT
>JAICND010000188.1 GCA_025929005.1 Acidimicrobiia bacterium | reverse complement strand
TCCGCGGCAATGGTGAACGTCCGGAGGATCTGGCCGGAGTATCCCCAGAACGTGGTGCTGATCTCTGTGACAAAGACATCCCCGGCCTGAAGCACGCGATCGGGGTGGTACTGGTGAGGGACGCACACTTCGGGAGCCTCCATCGGGGTGCTCAAGGAGAAGTGAATCAGGTTCCAGGCTTGGTGCGAGTTGTACACGTCCTCGACGATTCGGGCGACCTCATACTCATTGACTCCAGGTCGAAGCTCGGCGGAGAGTGCTTCGATCGCTGCGTCGTTCATCTTGGAAGCGATGTCGACGAACACCATCTCGGCCGGGCTCTTCACCAGCCTCCATTCCTGGTATGAACCGTTGAGGTCGATGAGGGCGGCTTCGGGATTGGCCCGCTGAATACTGGTCACGTCAGCGTGGGGAACGACTCCGATGAGTCCGATGCGGCGAGCCGCACGCTCCGAGGCGAATCCCGCGACTTTGTCGGCTTGCTCGGACGGGGTGTCTCCGCCATAACGGACGTCGTCGATGACCGAGATTCGCTTGGCGTCGGGGACATGGTTCCAGAGTCGCACGAGCAGGATGGGTGGTTCATCATGACCGAAGAGGACATAGCTCTGCACCTGACTGGGCCAATTGCTGAAGTACTGGACCGACGTCTCGAGCGGCCCGGTAGGGCCACCCACGACGAGGAGATCTATTCCGAGCTCATTCATCGTGTCGCCGGCCCACCGGTGCCGACGCTCCATCTCCTGAGCCGGGTATCGGGGGAACCCGTTGACCTGCTCGAAAGCGCCCGGGGACCAATACCGAGCGTCACCTGACACGGATTACCCCTCTCTTCGATCAGTCCGGGCAGTAACCGATGAGATCCAGGAGCACATGGGAACCCGGCACCAGCAAGGGGCCGCCCACCTCGAGAGTCGTCGACGCCGGCTTGTCGCCGTCGAAGTGCGCCGCCCACTCCTCGATCGACTGAGCGAAGTGGGTGAAGTCGTCGTGGAAAGCCTGCCTCCGACAGATCTGGTCAAGCGACGTGCCCGCTGCTTCGCAGATCTTGGCCGCTTTCTCCATCATGTACCGCATCTCCAGCTTGGGCGGCTGCCCATAGAAGGGGAAGTTGGGACGACGCATCGTCGACTCCTCCAACGACCCTTTGTGGTCGAAGGGTGCCACCGTTGAGAAGAACAGGAACTTCCCGGCTTTGACGGCCTGCGGCTCATGTCCGAGCCCGGGGGGAACTCCTGGAGCCTCGATCGTCTCGATCGAAAGGTCAGAACTGCCGGAAAGCAGTTTGAACGCGATCTCGATTCTCGAGCCCTTGCCACCCAGACCCATGTAGGGGATGACGACCCTGGCCGGCGGATTCTCGGGAAACCACCTTCTCCAGACCTTGTCCATGGCTTCGAATTCAGATGGGTGCCCTAAGTACACGGTGGCCTTGACTGCCCGATCCAGGGACGTTCCTGCGGCCTCCGCGATCGCGGCCTGCTTCTCGAGGACGAAGTCGGTCTGTCGCTCGACGTCCGAGTCGTACCAGAAGTTAGGGTTGGTCCTCGCTTTCAGGGCCACGCCACTCGGAGTCCCGTAGTACTCGGGGCGCCCCCAGTCCCCTACCCAATCGACCGGGATCTCACCTGCCAGGAACACCCAGTCACCCCGCTCGATGGCCGGCGAGTACCCGGCGAGTGGGGACGGTGTTCCCTCAGGAACGGCTGTCCCCTTACTCGGCCCGGGGTTGACGGCAGGATCCATCCCGATCATGTCCACTTCGAGGATGGTGTCTTTCACCAGAAGCCCGGTCTCGCGAATCCCCATTCCAGTCGAGGCCGGCCGGGGCTCGTAGATGAACTCATTCCGGGTGTCGAGATAAGGGGTGATGGAGATTCGCGGCCAAGTGTTCCCGTTGGCGAACTCATCCATCGTGGGGTAGGGAGATGTGAACCACTGATAGATGCGGACGATGTCCGAGCCGATGTCGATTCCCGCGGCATCTGCGGTCTTCTTCAAGTTCTGCATCACGAATCGTGACTGCAATTCGAGGCGGTTTCCCACATTCGGGTTGCGTCCGTCACCACCGGCTTCGGGTGCGAGCCCCTCTTTGAAGTCCGAGGCCAACTGGCCGGCAAAGAAGACCCACCCACCCGCCTTGATCGCGGGGCTATAGGGCATCAAAGGCTTCGGCTCATCTCCCCAGATCGCCTTACGGTCACTTGCCATGGTCTCTCCTCTCTCGGAAACGTGTGTTGACCACTCAGCTGGCCGCCTAAACGGTTGCTTTCTGGAGGAGGCCTGTCACAGCGTTGATGTCGTCGACGCCGACCAGGTCCGGTGGCAAATCCATGCCTGCCCTAGCGAAGTACTCGGCGAGCAGCGCAGGCGCATCCACCACCAGACCGAGGTGGAGCGAGATCACCTGAAGGGCACCATGTTCCGCTTCCTCGGAGTAACCGCCGACCACATCCCTCGGCACGATGACACGAAAGTCGCGGTTGGCCGCGTCGAAGGCGGTGGACAGCACACATGCATCAGTCATCGTCCCGGTCAGCACGACGTTGTGGACATCCAGGTTCTGGAGCAGGAACTCCAAGTCAGTCGGGTAGAACCCCGACAACCGTTTCTTGGTCCGGACGTAGTAGTCGCCTTCCGCCTCTTCGGTGATCAGATCGAGCCACTTGGTTCCCTCCCAGGAGTGCTCATCCATCAGCTCGTTGTCTTCGACATAGAGGTAATAGAGCACCCGCCAGTTGGCCATCCGGTTGTGTTTCCGGTTGTTGAGGTCGTCAATGCCCCCGTCCCGCTGCCAGTGCTGAACGTGGATGATCGGTATCCCCAACTTCCGACATTCGGCCTGGAAGCGGTTGTGTGCAGGTACCCGCTCCCGAGCGCGCGGCACCGCCAGGGTCAGCCGGTCATCCTCCCCCACATGTCCGCGGTGCATATCGATCTCGAGCACCGCCGTGTGGGATGGGTCGAGCCAGGATTCGAGGGCATCTGCGTAACCTGGGACACCGGACGGGAGGGTCAACTTGTTCCGATTCTCCATGTAGCAGTACATGTCTGTCTTCATGCGTCCAACTCCTCGTCCGGTGTCCTCACCGTCATCTCATCAGCTGCAACCAATTGACGCTGGATCGATTTCACCCCCGGACCCCTCGGTCCCGATCGTGGGATCACCAACCGTCTCGTCCGGAATGGTGATCTCGCCTGAGCGCACTCCGGCGATTATGTCCTCATACTGAGCCAGTTCGTCCGCGCTCAGCATCTCCTCGATGTTGGGGTAGAGCGGAGCGTCGATCTCCGGGTCGTTGACGGCATCGAAGTCGATGAAGGCGCTGTCCTCGAAACCACCGCTCGCCCCTTGTTCGATGATGGACGTCGAAGCGAACGCAAGACCGTGAATTGCCGACGTCATCACATTGTCTGGACCAAGTGATTGGCTCTCGTAATAGGACGGTACGACCCACACCTGACCATCAGCCTCAGTCGCAGCTTCGATGATCCCGAACACAGCGGAGTCGGTCGCGGAGAGGATGACGTCTGCCCCGCCCGCGATTTGGGCTTGGGCAGCCGATTTGGCGATCCCTGTGTCCGTCCAAGTCTCGATGTACTGCTGAGTGAAACTGATGTCAGGATTGACGCATCGGGCGCCCAGGTGAAACGCCTCTGGCTGCCGGGTCAAACCCGGAAAGGCAAAGCCGTTGAGCGAGGCGATGTGCCCGGTCTCGGTGACCATCGCCGCGAGGGCACCTGCGAAGAAGTTCGCGTTGTGTTGGGCCACGTCGATCCAGCACAAGTTGGCTGGCCATTCCTCGCCCTCGGTGGGGTTGTAAGGCGCTAGACAGATCTGGGTGTCCGGGAACTGCTCAGCGAGGGTGAGCGCCGGCTCGACCATTGCACCGTGAGCGATCAGGATCAGGTCGAAACCCTCCGAGGCGAAGGCCGATCCCTGCTGGACAACGGCCGCAGGATCGTTTAACAATTCGACCGACTCAACGGATATGGCGGGGTTGGCCTCCATCGCGATTTCAGCTCCGTCGAACCATGCGTTCGACCACGAAAGGTCATCGGCGGTCCCGGGGTAGATGAGTGCGACCTGGTAGGACTCGCCTCCCGCTCCCGTAGTGCCGGGACTCCCCTCCGTGGTCTCGGTGCTCCCGGCAGTCGTACCAGTGCTACCAGCGGTGGTCTCGGTGCTCCCGGCAGTCGTAGTGGGCTCGCCGGTGTCGCCCCCGCAAGCCGCCAGGACCATCGTGATTGCTGTCACCAGCAACAGCCATCGCGGAGTCCATCTCGAATTCGACTCTCGCATCTGCTCCTCCAGTGTGCTCGGGCCGCCATGCAGCAGCACTCGATCTACTTTACCCAGAGCAAACGCACGTTGTTGGCGGACTCTTGAACTCGGAGGCCCTT
>JAICND010000282.1 GCA_025929005.1 Acidimicrobiia bacterium | reverse complement strand
GAAGCCCGGACTTTTGGCATGGACTCGCTCTTTCGAGAGCTCAAGATCTATGCGTCACACGGCCAGCTCTACGAACCCGTCGACGCCAAGTTGCTGCTGAGCTACGTCGAGGCGTCCAACGGCCAGATCCTCGAGGAGGGAATCACCGAAGCCGGTTCGATGGCCTCTTGGACCGCCGCCGCCACAAGTTACGCCCATCGAGGTGTGCCGATGGTTCCCTTCTTCATCTTTTACTCCATGTTCGGATTTCAACGCATCGGCGATCTGGCATGGGCCGCCGGTGATGCCCGCGCCCGTGGCTTCCTCCTGGGGGCAACCGCCGGTCGCACGACCCTGGCCGGCGAGGGTCTTCAGCATCAGGACGGTCACAGCCTCATCCTCGCTGCTACCAACCCTGCTACCGAGGCGTACGACCCGGCTTTTGCCTATGAGATGGGAACCATCATTGAGAACGGCATCCGCCGCATGTATGGCGACGACCCCGAGGATGTCTTCTTCTATCTGACTCTTTACAACGAGAACCATGTCCAACCGCCCCGACCGGAAGGGTCAGAGGGTGGCATCATCTCCGGTCTTTACCGGTGGGCGCAAGCCCCGGCTGGAACCTTGCTACGGGCGGCGATCTTGTTCTCGGGAACCGCCAACCTGGCGGCCCGGGCCGCACAGACCGATCTCGCCGAGCACTACGGGGTTGGAGCCGAGTTATGGTCGGTGACTTCATATCAGAAGCTCAGGGACGAGGCGGTCGGCGTTGAAAGATGGAACCGCCTCCACCCCCGCGAGGAGGCGAGGGTGCCCTTCGTGAGCCGGGAACTGCGAGGAGTCGGCGGGCCGGTGGTAGCAGTGACCGACTTCATGAAACTGGTGCCCGACCAGATCGGCCGGTGGGTGCCACACAAGTTTGTCACCCTCGGGACGGACGGCTTTGGCCGCTCGGATGGCAGGAGCCGCCTCCGCCGGTTTTTCGAGATCGATACCGGCCACGTGGTCCTGGCGGTCCTCTCCGCGCTAGTCCGCGAGGGAAAGCTGGGACCGCAGGCGGTGGCCCATGCCATCTCCCGGTACGAAATCAATCCCGAGGCCCCCAACTCCCGATTTGCCCACTGATTAGGGCAGTCTGGTTGGGCCGCTAGGCCCAAAAGGGTCCGAATTCCTTAGCTCATTCGCCCGTCGACCCGATAGATGAAACTCGACCCGAGGAGGAACGTCGACGGGTAAACCCGAGCCCAGCAAACGATGGCGCCCCCGGTGGGGGGCTGCCCTGGCTGTGCGCGCCCTCGCTTTCCTCATCCCCCTCGTCGCCGGCTACTTCGCGGGGGCGTATGTGGCGGACCGGTTGGCGCAACCGAGCACCGTCGCCGGAGTGGTCTTCTGGTGGGTTTTTGTGATCGCCGTAGCCAGCGTCGCCGCGCACATGGTCGACCGGTACACACGGCGTCTCATTCCCCTCTCGGGTCTTCTCAGAATGACAATGGCTTTTCCTGACAAAGCCCCGTCTCGATTTCGGGTAGCCCAGCGAGCCTCCAATGTCACGGTCCTCAAGAAGCGAATCGAAGAAGCGGCCAGCCAAGGCGACCACGACCTGGCTTCTGCCTCGGAGCTAATCCTCTCGCTGGCGAGTGCGCTCTCTAATCATGACCGCAAGACCCGGGGACACTCCGAGCGCACCAGGGCGTACTCCGATCTGTTGGCGGAGGAGTTGAAGTTGGCGGAGTCCGATCGCGATCGCTTGCGCTGGGCTGCTCTCCTGCACGATGTCGGAAAACTCGATGTACCCGCCGAAATTCTGAACAAAGAGGGCAGACTCGATGAGCGTGAGTGGGACGTGATTCGAGCCCACCCGGTGGCGGGAATGCGCCTCATTGCCCCTATCGCGGACTGGTTGGGGCCGTGGGCCATGACGATCGAACATCATCACGAACGCTGGGACGGAAGCGGTTACCCGTACGGATTGATCGGCGAGGAGATCGCGTATGGAGCCCGCATTGTCGCGGTGGCCGACGCCTACGACGTGATCACAGCCGGCCGAACCTATCAGCCAAGCAAAGCGCACTCCGCCGCCCGGGTTGAAGTTGCCAAGCACTCAGGGACCCAGTTCGATCCACGAGTGGTGCGGGCGCTGATGAATGTTGCCCTGGGGCGGTTGCGATGGTCCACGGGTCCTCTGGCGGCTCTGGCGGACTTTCCGTTCCTGAGACCACTCGAAGCCCTCGGCCGCGATGTCATCACGATGATCACCGCAGGAGCAGTCACGGCCAGCGCCGCCATGGCAGGTGTGTTACCGGTTCCCGACCTCGCAGCGGTGGACCCCGGCCACGCCGCCCAGGTAATCGCCGAATCACTCGGGCTCGATCCGGTCACCACCTCTGTCCCGCCAGGATCGAACCCTTCGACAACCGACGGCACGGCTACAACAGATACGTCGACGGAAGGTCCCACAACGACCTCTACCACCACGCTGGATGGAACCACCACACAACCGCCGACAACCGGCACCACCTCTCCTCCGACTACGACCGGCCCGCCCACAACAACGACTACAACCGCGCCAACCACGACAACGACCACGGCTCCAACCACAACGACCACGGCTCCGCCGGTGCTCGTTGCCAACAATGACGTCTTTGTCAGCACACGTCCGGTGATGCTCGTCCAGGTCCTGGCCAACGACACCTACAGCGGAGCACCTGTTCTCTCAATCGTCTCGGGCCCACCGTCCGGCGAGGGCAAGGTGCAAATCGATGGCCTGGCGATCAAGTACATCTCCCAGAATTACGTCGGCCCTACCAGCTTCGTCTATCAGTTGTGCAACGCCGCCAGCGTTTGCGACACCGCCACGGTCACGCGACAAGGTTGAATGCCAGCCAAACTCAAAGCACTCCTACCATCGCGTGCATATGGGGCAACCCGAGGACGCGCACGACTTCATCAGCTTTGAGGACCCGGACGAACAACGAACCTGGATGTTCGACGCGACCTTCCTGAGGTCGAGCTGGACATGCATCTTTGGGCGGGGTTGTCAGGGGATTCTCACCCAGCCCACCCCGGAGATGCATCAGGGGTGTTGTTCGATGGGTGCCTGGTTTGTCGATGAAGAGGACCTCGCCAAGGTAGAGAAGGCGGCGGCCCGCCTCGACGCCAGCACCTGGCAGTTCATCTCCAGAGCCGGTGATCGTGTTTGGCGTAAACGAGGCAAGGACGAGATAACTACCCGGCTCGTTGACGACGCCTGCATTTTTCTCAACCGTCCCGGCTTCGAGGGTGG
>JAICND010000147.1 GCA_025929005.1 Acidimicrobiia bacterium | reverse complement strand
TCCACAGCCGGTGTCTTCCCCGGCCACCACCAAAGCCGAACCCGTGATGACGGGCTCACCGCCGGTGATCTCCACCTGGTAGGACCTCTCCCCCGGTTGCGCACAGCTAACCACATGGGTCAATCCCCGCAGCGAAGACATGAGGAAGATAGGGATCAGGAACACACCGAAGAGCACGGCGACGGCAAGACGGGAACGCAGCAATGCAGGCACGGATCTCCGACGATCCTACCGGCCAGGGGCGACATGAACTCATACACTTGCTGCATGGCGAGTCGCTCCCCGTTGACCTACCAGCGCGCCCGGTCGCTCCTGATGTTGTCCGGATTGACCCTCATTGCCGCGGTCGCGCTGGTGGCGCTTTGGCGAGGAGTGGACCGGGTGGAGGTGATAGGAACACTGCTTTTCATTCCCGTCTTCGCAGGCTTCATGTTTTTCGCCCTCCCGGGCGGCCTGGCCGTTTCTCTGGGAGCGGCGGCGGTTTATCTGCTCTTGCGACTGCCCGCCATCGAACTGGTTGGATTTGGACCATTAGCCGGACAGGTCAGCGCCCGGCTGTTCGGATATGTGGTCTTCGGGGTAGGGGGAGGATGGGCGATCCGTCAGATCAAAGCCACCCTCGAGAAAATGGAACTGTACGACGACATCGACGACGAGACTGGCCTCGGTAACGCCCGCTCATTTCTGGAGACCGCCGACGTGGAACGGGCCCGGGCCGAGCGGTATCAGAAGGTGTTCTCTGTTATCGCAGCAGATTTTTCGGCCTGGGGTGATCTGCCCAGTCGCCGGGTCAAAGCTTCCATGCGCGAGTTGGGGACCAGACTCGCAGCGAGCGTCCGGGCCTCAGACCACCCTGTGCACGGTCGCAGCGGCGATCGCCATGTGATCGGTGTGGTCTTGCCGGAGACGTCGACCGAGGGCGCCCGGATCGTCGCCGACAACCTCCGTACTCAGTTGGCCGCCGCCACCGGTAACGAAGTGAGGGTGATCACCGCTACCCATCCGGGCAACGAGGCGGCGATGGCGCGCATCATCGATCTCTTCAGGGAGCTCGACCGGAACTCGAGACCGGGATCATCCTGAGCGGATCGCCCGTGAGCGGCACGACGATGTCGCCAGCCAAGTCGGTGCGAACGACAACGGACCTGGCAGACAGGACTTCCAGCACTTCGGGAGATGGGTGCCCGTAGTCGTTCTCGCCGACGCTCACGATCGATAGCCGGGGCATCGAAGCAGCGAGCCAGTCGAGGTCGGAAGTGCTGCCACCATGATGGGGAACCTTGAGTACATCAGCACGCTGGGGGCCGAGATCACTTTGAGCGGCCACCTCGATGTCGCCGGTAAGGAAGAGGCTGGCGCCGCCGGCCTCCACCCACAGGACGACCGACTGATCGTTGATGCCCTCATAGCGCCGCAGCGGTCCGAGGACCTCGAGTCGCATGCCATCGATGACTTCAACCATACCGGGAACCGCCACCTCCACCGGGATGCCGAAGGCAACAGCTCCGATCAGAATCTGCTCCCAACTCTCCCCCGAATGAAGGCCACCGGGGTACCAGATCTGCCCGATCGTTCGACGACCAGGCAAGGCCGCGATGCCACCGGCATGATCCTCGTGAGCATGAGTCACAACCACGAGAGCCAGGTCCTCAACGCGATACCTCTCGAGCGCCGCCATCAACCCCACGGGACTGGGCCCGCCGTCAACGAGCACCGCTTGGCCGCTGGCCCCCAGCAAGAGGGTGGAGTCACCCTGACCTACATCGAGGAACACTGCCGCTAACCGCGGTGGAGGCGAGACAAGAACTAAGGGTCCGGAGATTGCCAGCGCCGCCGCCAGGGCTGCCAGCGGCCGCCAGCGCGGAGAACGCGCCATCCAAACAATCCCGACGACCGCGGTGGCCACGAGCGGACCCACCTGCGGCCAGGAGGAGGCAGCTCTCGCCACCACGAGAACGGCCCCGGCCGCCACGACGCCCGCTTCGGTGACCGGTGCCAGTCCGAGGATTGTGCCGATCCCGCCCGTCATCGTCGCGAACGCCACCATCGGAGCCGCCATCAGATTGGTCACCGGTGACAGCAACGGAACCGATCCAAACACCGCCAACAGCAAGGGCAGCACCGCCACCTGGGCCGAGAGTGTCGCCCCCAGAGGAGTCCGTAGCCAGGCCGGCCATGTCTCCGGAAGCATCCCGTGCCCGGCCAGGATTCCGGCAGTGGCGAGCACGGAGAGTTGAAACCCCAGGTCACCTGAGAGTTCGGGCGAGACGAGCAGGGCGAGAGTTCCGGAGGCGCCGAGCGCCGTCCACGAGTCAATTGGCCACCCCACCACGCGGCCGGCCAGGACCGTCCCTGCCATGAGCGAGGCGCGCACCACCGACGGCTCCCACCGCGTCGCCACGACGAAGAGGACTAGTCCCGCCAACCCGAGAATCCCCCGGCGTCGACCGAGGCCGATAGGTCCCAGTGCCAGCCACCACAACAGCAGGAAGCCGGCCACATTCGAACCGGACACGGCAACGAAGTGAGCTAGACCGGAGCGCCGCAACGCCTCGTAATCGACCTCGGGCAGGTCGTCGGTAGCTCCGACCAGGAACCCGGCCAGCAAGGCAGCCGCCGGTCGGTCGCCACCCAGTTGATCGACGACCCGGTCTCTTACTGCGTTGCCCGCCCCGACGATGAGGCTGGCGGCGCCTACCTCCGATACGGAGGAAGCGGACACTCGGGCCGCATAGGGGGTTCCCCGCGCCCACCCGGGCCGTTGGTTGATCCGACCAACCACCTGCGCCTGCTCACCGGCAGCGAGGCCGCCCGGAACCTGGCCGCTAACGAGGATCGGCGGACCCTGCCAGGCGACGACCTGATCGCCACTGACTACCGCTGCCGGTCTGGCCAACAACCAGGCCTCCCCATACTCACCTGGCGCCGGATCCATCGTGGCGGTGACGATCAGCGTGACCCGGCCTGCTGGCACGACCGCCTCAAGGACGGCGCGCTCGCGGGAGATGGAGAGAAGACCGGCCAGAGTGCCCGCCACGATGGCGGCGATAGCCAGGATGGCCCAACGTTCTCTGGAGACAAACAACAGCAGCGTCGCTGCCGTCGGTGCAAGCCACCACCAGGCAGAACGGCCAACCGACACGCCCACCCAGGTCCAGACCAGTGCCAGCACGACCGGTCGGGCAGCATCGTCGGGGAGCCTCAGCTTCAAGGGATGATCAAGTGATCTCGCAAGCTGGCGAGCTTGGCCTCACCGATGCCGGGCACATCGAGGAGGTCTTCAACGGTTTGGAATGGCCCGTGTTCCTCGCGGAAGTCGAGGATCCGCTGCGCCAGGACCGGACCAACCCCCGGGAGAGTCTCAAGCTCAGCCTGGTTGGCCTGGTTGACGCGGACCCTTCCGTCGCCGTCGGTTGCCGGGGCGCCAGCGCTGGGATGGCCATCCTGATCGGAGGGTCCCGGGATCAGGACCTGGTCTCCATCCCGTAACGGCGTGGCCAGGTTGATCGCGGTGGTGTCAGCTCCGGGACGGAGGCCTCCAGCTGCGGCGACGGCGTCAGCCACCCGGGCGCCTGTCGCCAATTCGACCAGGCCCGGAGACATCACGTACCCGGCGACGTGGACGGTGAGGGAGTCGCCGGGCGCCGTTGAGGTTGGTACCGATGTCGCCAGGACGGCTGGCAGGGGTTCGGGCGATCTAGATCCCCAAAAGACACCGGCCACGATGGCGATCAGTAGCAAGGGCACCGCCAGCCGAAGCATTTGACTCACGGTTTCCGTTGTAACGGCCCCGATGTGGCAGGTCTAGGGTGGAGTTGGTCCACCGAGGGAGTCGTGAAGAAGTATCTGGTCGCCGCCGGGTCAAACGTTGATCTGGGCCGCTGGGATACCAGCGACGACGGCGGACTCGCAGAGGACGAGGGCCGCAAGATCCTCAAGACTCTTCGCAAGCAACTCGAGGATTATCAGGAGCTTCTCTACGCGGATCATCGACACGCCCTGCTGGTGGTGCTGCAGGCGATGGACACCGGCGGCAAGGACGGGACGATCCGGCGGGTGTTCGAGGGAGTCAACCCGGTTGGGGTCAAGGTCGCTTCGTTCAAACGTCCCACCGACGCCGAACTGGCCCACGACTATCTGTGGCGGGTTCACCCTCACACCCCGGGCAAAGGTGAGATCACAATTTTCAACCGGAGCCATTACGAGGATGTTCTGGTCGT
Source organism: Acidimicrobiia bacterium (assembly GCA_025929005.1). GTDB lineage: Bacteria > Actinomycetota > Acidimicrobiia > Spongiisociales > ZC4RG35 > JAICND01. The sequence goes on along the minus strand of JAICND010000147.1, from coordinate 811 downwards.
GCGGGTCAAGAACCTGGTGGAGCCCAACCGATGGAATCGCCGATACCAACAGATCGCCGACTTCGAGCGGATGCTGGTGGAGGAGGGAACCACCATTCGCAAGTTCTACCTCCACATCTCCAAGGACGAGCAACGCCAGCGTCTCCAGGAGCGGATCGACAATCCGGATAAGCGATGGAAGTTCCATGCCGGCGACCTCGAGGAGCGCCAGCTCTGGGACGATTATCAGCAGGCCTATGCGGACATGCTGGGCCGGACCTCAACCGAACAGGCACCGTGGTACGTGGTTCCGGCCGACCGTAAGTGGTACCGCGATCTAGTGGTGTCAACAATCCTGGTCGAAACCCTGGAATCCCTCCGCCTGACCTATCCACAACCTGACACGGACCTGTCGGGCCTGATCGTTCACTAACAGTGCTTTTATCACCCAGACCCGCCGTTTTCCGGCGGGTCTGGGTGATAAAACCGCGGTCAGTGGCCGCTTAAACGGCGGGCCTCTTCCTCGAGAGAGATAGCCAGATACGCCTCCTGGTGGGTCAGGCCGGCACGGCGACCCCGCAGATACTCGGTGAGATAACGGAGTGAGAAGCGGATCACCCCCAGGTCCCGCCATTGACGGACATGGACCAGTTCATGAAACACCAGGCTCGCGAGCACGGTCCGGTCGCCCGCCAGGACCCCCGGTTTGACGTAAATCGCCCAGGGCAGGGTCATGGCCGACGCCCGCGACCCCCAGGCCCGCACCAGCCACCGCGGTGCGCGTCTCACTGGTACCCGATCAAGGTCCGCCAGCCCGAGCCCGGCCCCGATC
>JAICND010000467.1 GCA_025929005.1 Acidimicrobiia bacterium | reverse complement strand
TCAACACCCCGAGTCGCCTTTGCCCAGGATGGCCCGTTGGCCCGGGTCGCGGTGGTGCCTGGATCTGGCGGCTCGCTGATCCCAGCAGCTGCACAAAGCGGAGCCGAAGCGCTGATCACCGGCGACGTGAGCCATCACGAGACAATCGGCGCCCTTGACCTCGGGCTGGGTGTTATCGACCCTGGTCACGCCGCCACCGAGAGACCCGGGGTGGCGGCTTTGCTGGAGATGGTGACAGCGCTTGTGCCAGAGGTCGCCGACCTGACGATCGATCCCACCCCGTGGGCTCGCCCCTGATGGAGATCACAGGTCTCGCCGATCTCCTCGATCTTCAGGATGTAGACCTGGCCATCGATCGTCTTCTTCATCAGCGCCAGACGATTCCAGAGCTGGCCGCCTTCCAGGAGATCACCGCTCGCTTGGAGTTAGTCGAGGCCGAGCACGATCGACTATCAACGGAACTCCGGAGCCTGGAGCGGGACGCCGACAAGGCCGAAGGCGAACTCGAGCTCATCGAGATCAAGCTCAAGGAGAGTGAGACCCGCCTCTACGCCGGGGGTATGAGCGGTCGCGAGACCGAACAGAAGCGACTAGAGGTGCAGTCGCTGCGTGGTCAACAAGGCACTATGGAAGAACGGGTGCTCGGGGTGCTCGACCGGCTCGATCCGCTTCGCGAGCAGGTTGGCATTCTCACCCGCGACAAAGAGGGGCTGGTGGAGGAAGCCCGGCGGCTCGAGCAACTAATCAGCGCCGCTTGGCAAGACATTGATGGCCAGATCGCTCGGCTCGAGGCGGCCAAGATGGGGATTGCTGCCCCTATTCCATCGGGCCTGGTCAAGCTCTACGACCAGCTTCGGCGCACCAAAGAAGGTATTGCGGTCGGAAGGCTTGATGGAGGGGTTTGCGGAGGCTGTCATCTCGCGCTGTCTCGTCCCGAACAGATAGAGGCAGCCGAGTGGGACCCCCCACGTTGTATCCACTGCATGCGGATCCTGGTCCTCTAGGTGGGTGGGCGCTTCGTCCTGTATACCGACGGCGCTTCGCGCGGCAACCCGGGGCTGGCCGCGATCGGAGCAGCGCTCTACCGCGTCGACGACGGCAAGCTCGTGCTGGTCGGCCAGGTGAGCGATGCGATCGGCCGGGCCACCAACAACGTTGCCGAATACGAGGCAGTGATCGCTGGCTTGACGGCAGCGTTGCCATTTGAGCCAGACGAGCTCTGGTTGCGGGCCGACAGCCAGTTATTGATTCGCCAGCTCGAGGGTAGATACCGTGTCAAGAACCCGACACTGCAAGAACTCTTCACCAAGGCCCGAAAGCTGCTGCGGGCGATGCCCTCGTACCGGCTTGAGCATGTTCCCCGGGAGGAAAATGTGGTGGCAGACGCCCTGGCGAATGCTGCCCTTGATCGATGATCCTCTGGCACCTGGGTGGGGCGATCTTCCTCTTCCGATGGATCTTTCGCGACCCCAAAGTGGACTTGCGACTTTTGGCATTCGGGGCGTTGCTGCCCGATGTGATTGATCTCGTCGCCGGCCTCTTCCTGGGAGAGCCAACTCGCCAGCGTTTCGGTCATGCCCTCGGGGTTCCAACCACGGTTGCCATCGCCATCCTCCTCACCACTCGCCGGGGACGCCTGCGGCGGCAGCTGATGACCGTGGTTGTGGCCTGGCTCTTCCATCTACTTCTTGATGGCACGTGGGTGCGAGAAGAGACCCTCTTCTGGCCCTTCTTCGGCAGCGGCTTTGCCCCCTGGCCGGCTGGCTCGTTGCTGGCGCGAGCGTTCTCAGATCCCTGGCGCTGGGTGAAGGAAGCCCTTGGAGTTGGGTATCTGGTGGCCCTGTGGAGGGCTCTCCCGCGCCCTGCCCCAGACGAATGATTGATGGAGTGACTACTTTCCCCGAAATGGACCTTGCCCTCAGCCCCTCGGTACCCGGTTTGGGGGTGACCGAATTGGCTGACCTGTGCGGGTTCGCCGAGGGTCTCGGC
>JAICND010000114.1 GCA_025929005.1 Acidimicrobiia bacterium | reverse complement strand
TGAGGTCGGTGGGTTATGGAGACTGACCCGGAGGTGATCCTGTTTGACGCCGGCGGCACCCTGGTTCTCCAGAGCGCTGCCGCCATCGGCGAACAACTGGGCTTTCCGATCGATCCCGACCGGGCCTTCGAGGCCCATTACCGATCGATGCATGCGTACGCCCGGCGACGTTTGACGGGCGTGGATGACGGCTGGGCCTGGTGGCAGCTGCACTACTTCACGGCTCTGGGGGTTCCTGATCCAGAGAGCGCCGGGGACCGGATCAACAATGGCTATGGGCTCTGGCACCAGGCGATATCCGGCACGATCCAGGCGGTGGGAGCGCTCTCCAAGGCGGGCATCAGAACGGCGGTGCTGTCCAATTCGGACGGCTCGGTCACCGAGTCCCTGTCCCGGGCTGGCTTCGATGGGCTGTTTGAGATGGTGCTGGACAGTCACGACCTGGGGGTCTCCAAACCCGACCCGACCATATTTCGTCTGGCCTTGGAGCGGATGAGGGTCGCTCCATCCCGGACGTGGTACGTAGGTGACTCGATCTTCCACGATGTGGGAGGAGCGACCACGGCCGGACTGGCCCGCGCCATCCTGATCGATCCCCTTGATCTCCATGACCATTATCAGGACCGGATCCGGTCCGTCGCCGAACTCCCAGGCCTTGTAGGCGGACTCCGTTAGCGCCCTTCACGGTGGGCAGTGTCAGCGAGGAACTCTCAGAAGGCATGAACCGGGCTTCCTCTTGCTGCGTAATCGTATTAACAGGAATCGTCGAGTGACGATAGGAGGAGCAGTCATGGCCGAGAAGTCCCTCTACGAAAGGCTCGGAGGGGTCTTTGCAATCGCCGCGGTGATCGATCACTTCAGCGATGCAGTCGTCAAGAATCCAATCGTGGGCCAAACCTCGAAAAACCCCGCTCTACGGGAGTGGCATACCAAGCAGGTGGACGGCAGATTGCCAGGTCTGAAGTTCATGCGAACTTTGTGGGTGTGCAACGTTGCGGGTGGACCGTTCGAATATGCAGCCACCAGGCCGGGGCTAACACCCCTGGGCTTGGAGGAAGCTCATCGCCCGTTGCAAATCTCGCCGGAGGAGTTTGATGAAGTCGCGGCTGAACTTGGACGTACCCTCGATTTCGTCGGTGTTCCCAAAAGGGAGAAGGACGAGGTCCTGGCTGCGTTTGCGGCGCATAAGAGCGAGGTGACAGAGGGATCCGCGGCCATGGCGCGCTGATTAACACCCAGCTATGCCCAAGGACAATCATTCGATTTAGATTGGTGGCATGGCGACCCGTGAAACGCGCCTGTCGGAAACCTTCGTTTCGCTGGCCGACACGCTTGTTAAAGACTTCGATGTCACCGACTTCTTCTATCACCTGGTCGAGCGGTGCACTGAGTTGTTCGATGCTGACCAAGTCGGCCTGGTCTTGGCGGAACCGGAAGGCACGTTGCAGGTCATGGCCGCTACCAGCGAAGCGACCCATTTGATTGAGCTGCTGCAGATTCAGAGCGAAGAGGGACCGTGCCTCGAGAGCTTTCGAACGGGCCGCACAGTGATGGCTAACGACCTGGGAACGAAAGAGGCCCGGGAGCGATGGCCGGTTTTCGCAAAGGCAGCATCCGACGCCGGATTTGGATCTGTCGCGGCCCTACCGATGCGACTCCGCGATCAGGTCATCGGGGCCCTCAACTTCTTCCGAGTCGGCCGCGAAATGATGCCGTCCGATGACTTGATTTCAGCTCAGGCCATTGCCGATGTAGCCACCATCAGTGTGCTCCAACAACGAGCAGTGCGGGATGCGCGGGTGGTAATCGACCAATTGCAGGGCGCGCTCAACAGCCGCATCGTTATTGAACAGGCCAAAGGCGTAATCGCCCAGCACGGTCGCGCCGACATGGAACAGGCGTTCGCTCTCCTGCGGGGCTTCTCTCGTGACAACAATCTCCTAATGACCGATGTCGCTCGACGAATCGTCCAGGGCGAGGTCGACCTAGACATTCTGACAAGAGTCAATAGGCCGTAGCCCGGCGGCTCCCCAAGAGTGTATGCTTGACCATTCGGTCGAAGGGCCGGACGAACGTTGCTCAAGACCTCGGTGACGTCCCACTAGTGATGGGAGAACATCGTGGTTACAGACCAGGTTGCCGCCGAAAGTACGACGTCCGACTCGCAGCGCGCCCCTTTCAGCGTGTCGGTCCGCATGGATGGCAAAAGAGCCCTGGTCGCTGTCGGCGGTGAACTTGACCTGACAACGGTGCCGATCCTCGACCAACACCTCGAACCGCTCAAGGGTCTCGTGGATGAAGTGGAATACCAACTCGCCGATTTGACATTCATCGACGCATTCGGCCTTCGCAGCCTCCTCGCCTACGAGACAGACCCAGGCCGAGGAGTGTCAATACGAACTCCCTCCCTCCAAGTGCGTCGCCTCCTCGAGATCGTCGGCATCGCATCAATCACCGACGAAATCACCTAGGTATACTTTCCTCTGGCTCTCGCCATCATTGAGGAGGAGTCGTGAGCACCACTGGTTGGATAATCCTGATCGTCGTCCTGATCCTTGTCTTTGGCGGTTTCGGCTACAGCAGGCGTCGAAGGGGTTGAACCACTAGGGCTGTGGCGCTAGCCGCGCGCAGTCGAAACTCGAAGCGCCGACAACCTAGGACTTCGGCCTGCTCATGACGTGGCCAAAATGTGGCTCAGATTGCTGGGGTAACGAACTCTGTGTGAGCCTCTTCGATGAACCGGGCCGGATCAGGGGACAGTCGTCTTCGTTCGGGTGATTCGTAGTACATGCGATCGGCCTCCTCGAAATCTCCCCGGTGCGCCACCACCCACACAAAACGGTTCGTCTCGGGGTTCGACCAGGCCGACGATCTCGAAGCCTGCCTGCGACCGTAACGGCATCACGCCTGCTTTCCACTCGTTGACGAACTCAGTCATGTCTCCGGGGTTGATGCGGTAATCGCGGAGCTGGTAGCGCACCTCTGCCTCCTTGAGTTGGTCGCTCGGGATCCTGACCACTGTCAGGATCCGATCCGGGGCCGAACTTACTGAACTTGTGGGGTCAGACAGTCAGGGCTTGACCCCGATCCCGGACTTGGACAAGCAGTGGCGGTCCCTTAATATTGGGTCTCGTTCCCGCGTCCAGGGCCGTTTTGGGCGCGGTTTCCATCTCTGGGATTCCTTAGCACCTCATGAATACCAACCGGACTTACTCGCCCAAAGCTGCCGATGTCATCCGCCAATGGTGGGTGATCGATGCTGCCGGGTTGCCGTTGGGACGGGTCGCCACCGAGATCGCCACCCTTCTGCGGGGCAAGCACAAACCAATGTTCGCTCCCCACGTTGACACCGGCGACTTCGTGATCGTCGTCAACGCTTCCCAGATCGAAGTCACCTCGAAGAAGAGCCAGGAGAAGATCTACTACCGCTATTCGGGCTACCCGGGGGGGCTCAAGGCGGAATCCTTCGAGAATCTCAAAGCCCGGCGACCCGAAGCTGTGATCGAGAGGGCTGTTCGGGGAATGCTTCCCAAGAACAAACTCGGTCGTCAGATGATCAGAAAACTCAAGGTGTACGCTGCCGCCGATCATCCCCATGAGGCCCAGATGCCGTCGCCGTATCCCCTCGACCTCCGAAAGGTAGAAGCCTGATGGGAAAGCCTCTGGCCCAGACCGTTGGCCGCCGCAAAGAATCAGTCGCCCGGGTTCGTCTCCGTGATGGCTCCGGAAGGGTCACTCTCAACGGGCGGGCCCTTGAGGATTACTTCCCCACTATGGCGATCCGCATGCGGGTCATGGAACCGCTGCAGGTGGTTCAGGTTCAGGGCAGGTACGACGTCGACGCCACCCTCGAGGGGGGCGGAGTGAACGGGCAGGCCGATGCCCTCCGCCTCGGCATCGCCCGCGCCTTGATCGCGGTGGATATCGATCTGCGACCTGCCCTCAAAAAGGCGGGTCTCCTGACCCGCGACGCCCGGGCTGTGGAGAGCAAGAAGTACGGTCTTCGCAAAGCCCGCCGGGCGGTTCAGTACACCAAGCGCTGAAGAGACCGGATAGGTAGGGATGGCTTCCCTCCTCGAGTCCGGAGAACGTCTCTTCGGCACCGACGGTGTGCGAGGGGTCGCGAACCTCGAACTCAGCCCTGACCTAGCCGTCGCTCTCGGTCGCGCCGCCGGACTCCAGCTGAAACTCGGGCCCGTCGTGATTGGGCGGGATACGCGTCGTTCCGGTGAGATGCTCTCGATGGCGCTCCAGGCCGGCTTCCACTCGGCGGGGATCGACACCCTTGATGTGGGCGTGATGCCCTCCGGAGGCATCTCGTATCTCACCTATCAGAGCGGAGCCCGCATGGGAGCCGTGGTGTCGGCTTCACACAACCCGGCGGCCGACAACGGCATCAAGCTGCTCAGCTCGCACGGGACCAAGCTCACCGACAGTGAAGAGGATGAGATCGAGGCGAGGTTGCGGTCGATGTCAACCCGGATTCCGACCGGGCACCTGGTGGGGACCCGGTTTGTCGACGAGGGTGCGTTCGATCGCTACCTCGACTTTCTGGCCGCGACCGCCAACTACACCTATCGGGGAATGGGGGTAGCCATCGATGCAGCCAACGGTGCTGCCTACAAAGCGGCGCCCGCTCTCTTCCGGAAGCTCCGAGCTTCGGTCGAGGAGTGGGCAGTCGAGCCCGACGGCAACAACATCAACCTGGGGTGCGGTTCCACCCATCCCGAGTTCCTGGCCGAGCATGTCGATGGCCGCATCGGCCTGGCCTTTGACGGTGACGCCGACCGTCTGCTTGCTTTCGACGAAGACGCCCACCCCCTTAACGGCGACGTGATCATGGCCATCGTCGCCCGACACATGAAGGCTCAGGGCAAGCTCAAGAACAACCTGGTCGTATCGACTGTGATGTCCAACCTCGGATTCCGCAAGGCGATGGCTTCCGAGGGCATCGATGTGGTGGAGACCAAAGTCGGCGATCGCTACGTCCTCGAAGCCATGCAGGCTCGACGGGCCATCCTGGGCGGCGAGCAGTCGGGGCACATCATCTTCCTCGACCGGGGACGAACCGGCGATGGCTTGCTGACCGCCGTCCGCCTTCTCGATGTAGTGGCCGGCAGCGGTAAAGAACTGCGTCAGCTTCGGAAGGAGGCGATGACCGAGTACCCGCAGATCCTTCGCAATGTCCCGGTCGGCCGCGGCTACAGGCTCGAAGGAGCCGAGACGATCTGGAACACCGTCGCCGAAGTTGAGAGGGAGTTGGGCGACGACGGCCGGGTCCTGGTGCGGGCCTCCGGGACCGAGCCGGTGGTTCGGGTCATGGTCGAAGCCGGTAGTGAAGCAGAGGCAGTCGGCTACGCTGATCGGATCGCCGGTGTCGTTTCCACGGCATTGGCGGGTGGTTCCAACTGAGAGAAGTGAGGTAGACCGGGTACAACGACCGTGATGAAGTGAATCAGTAGCGCCTGGCCTCCCTTTCGAGGGAGGTGACGAGGAGGAAGGTCATCGAAATATTCGGCGGATGCCTTCCCGGCCTTCCATGGCCGTCACGAGAGCAGCAAAAACCCGGGGGTGACCCCGGAACAGAGGGCTCTCGGATGGAACCAACTCAACCCGGGGTTGGTGCTTCGTCCCGGTCGCACATGGAAAGGTTCTTCGTATGTGCGGCATTGTTGGCTACGTAGGTCCCCGTCCGGTCGTCGAGTTGCTGATACCCGGTCTGGCCCGTCTCGAATA
>JAICND010000540.1 GCA_025929005.1 Acidimicrobiia bacterium | reverse complement strand
CTCTGGTCCAAGCAGTGGCCCGGGAATTACTACGACCCCTGGACCAATGCTGCCATTGCCTATCAGGTGTGGCTAGAGCAGGGTTTCCGGGCCTGGGCCTGTCGGGGGTAGTAGGGTTCGGGTCGCAATGGTCGTCGGGTGATTCCCGATGCGAGAGAGGGCGGGAGCGTCACATAGCCCGCCCTCTTTCTTATGGGACCTTGATGGTCATGATGGCCGGGTTGGGCACCGGCCCTAGCCCCAGGATCTTGCGGGCCGCGTTCATTGCCCAGCCCCACATGAACCCGGTGGCATCGGCCATGACCTCTCGCTCGATGGTGCCTTCGGGATGGAGCTTCTTGATCACGTCATAGAGAGTGACATTCAGGGCGATGGGGTTGCTCCAATCGATCTTGTCATCCTTCGTGCGAAGAAAGACGTGATCGTCGCTCATCTCTTGGAGTTGGGGGTATTGCTCGTAGGCCTCGAGAACGATGCGGGCGATGGCGTTGGCGGCTGAGTCATAGGTGAACTCAGCTTTGCGTCCATCCGGGGTGCGGATGGGAGCGTTGCGGATCTGTTGTTCGAACTCGTAGTCGGTCGGCGGAGTCGGGGGGACCTCGCCACCAATGACAGCTTTCATAGCGGCTTCGGCTCCGACGTTGAAGTGGGCTCCGTCAGTCATGGGGTCTCCTTTTCTGCGATATAGACATCGTCGATCATTCCGCCCTGGTCCAGCCGGTCGGCCATCCAGCGCAGGAAATCGATCATGTTGGCTGGTACTTCAACCTCGTCTTCGACGCCGAATTCGAAGCTGACCGTGTACCACTTCCTCATGTGCGAGCGAAGGTCATACAGACCTTGCAGTCGTCCTCGTCCTCGTGGTCCTCGTGGGTGGGGACGTCCTTCCACTCGTCGGCCAGGGTGACTCGAGCCACGAGGTCCATGAACTCCTCGCTGAGATGGATCATGCCCATGAAGTCGGGGTGGAGCTCAACCTCGTTCTCTTGGAGGAGGTTGCGGAGCATGAAGAAGGAGTTGATGAGCTGGTCGATCACCTCTTGGGCGGCGTCGAGGGGGCAGGTGTGTCGGAACGGGGAGTCAGGGTGGGTGGACCACCACACCCGGCGGACGAGGGCATCGTGGACTGCCTCAGTGACAGCCACCACCTCGCCAGGGTTGAGTTGGATAGTCAGGGATTCAGACAAGCGTCTTCTTACCTTTCTTGAGTCGGGTCATTACGCGCCGGCACCGTTTGCAAACGTGCTGGCTGGAAGAGGGAATCTCGCTGATGGTGCGTAGTCGCATCCACGATCGGTAGGGGGGTTGATGGATCTCACAGTAGGTGGTGCCGTCAGCCCAGAGCCAATGAAAATGCCTGCGCCGGGCGTTGTAGAGGACCTTGGTGCGGGCCCGGAGCTCAGCTTCGCTTTCCAACCGTGTCGATCCTTTGAATCTCGATGTCCTTCCAGTTGCAGAGGAAGCCTCCCACCGTGTAGACGTTGGAGAGGACAGGTCCGATTGGTGAGGTGGCCCGCAGCTTGTCGCCCTGGATGATGATCCGATAGCGCTT
>JAICND010000151.1 GCA_025929005.1 Acidimicrobiia bacterium | reverse complement strand
GAAGGGGAATTGGGGATCTGGAACCGGATAGATGAGGGCGTTGACCAGGTCGGGCCGGCGCAGATGCCAGTACTCCCCCCGGAATGGCACGATCCTGATCTGGGGGTCCAAACCGAGCAGCCGCGCTACCCGGTCGGAATGGAGCCCCGCACAGGCCACTACCCGGGGGGCGGACACCGTGCCTTTTCCATCGAGATTCAGGGTCCACACCGAACCGTTACGTGCAGCGCTCTGCACCGATGCTCCTGCCTGAACTTGGCCCCCGGCAGCAATCAGACGGCGTTGCATCGCGGCCGCCACCACACGGAAATCCACGGTGCCCGCACCAGGCACATGAAGGGCGACCAATCCGTAGGCGTTGGGTTCGAGCTCTCGCAGTTCGGTGGGATCGATTCGTCTGACCGCCTCAACTCCGTTGGCGTCAGCCCGTCGATGCAGTTCTTCCAGCGCCGGAACCTGTGACTCGCTCGTCGCCACCACGACCTTGCCGGGGATCTTGGTGGGAATGCCCTCCTCCTGGCAGAAGGCGAGCATCCGGGTTCGTCCTTCAACACAGAGCTTCGCCTTGTGCGAGCCGGGCTTGTAGTAGATGCCGGTGTGGATCACGCCCGAGTTGTGCCCGGTCTGATGGGCGGCGACCTGGCTCTCTTTGTCGACGACCGTGACCTTGGCTCCCCGCTCGGCAAGTGCCAGAGCGGTGGCGAGACCAACGATTCCCGCGCCGATCACAACTACATCTGGTCGAGTCCCTTCCACAACGCGTCATTGTGGCAAGGCCAGCGACCCCCCAATTTCGCCCCGAGCCTGCTCATACTCGGGCGCCAGTTCATATGCACTGTGGCTGCGAGACACATCTGCGATCGGGTCAACGCCAGCGACTCCATCGATCTGCCCTCCGATGGGGTCGGTGCGGCGGTAGAGGTTGCGCCAGCGGAGACCCCGGTCATCCTCGAGTTCGGAGCGAAGCCCCGCGATCCAAGCGGACGTGAAGTGAGCCGGGAACAATCGGTGATAGAGGCGTTGCACCGGGCTGCCATAGGTGAGGTAGGCAAGCCGGCTTCGTTGATCGTCGTTCAGTTGACGAATCACCACCGACGCTACAACCGAACCCTGGCTGTGGGCCGCCAGCAGAAGACGGTGGTCATGTTCGAGGCGGTGTTCGACTTCTGTGCGAAGGTCGGTCACGACTCTCGGTCCATAGGGGGGAGGGGCGAAGGGGTGGTACCAGCGTGGCCACATCCCGGCCAGGTCCCAGATGATCCCGATTCCGCGTCTCTTGCTCTCGTTGCGAAGTCCACCGATGATGCGCGTGACGATGAACGACGCCGGCAAAAGAACCGCCACGGCGGCCGCAACCGAGGGAAAGGTTCCTAAATCGAGCGGGATTCCGAAGAGCCTGGTCCCGGGGATGCCGAAGCGAACCACCACCAGAGCCACCACTCCACCAATTATCGACAGCAGCGCCAACCTGCCCTTGCGCATCAGAGTGAACGCCAGCGTGATCATCATGACAATTGCCGCGAAGAGACCCGTGGAGGCATAGCCGAGCCGCGGTGAGAACGGCGGCTGATCGATGGCAGGCAGTTGTTGGCCGAAGAGGTCAGGCCAGCGGAACGCCACCACAACCGCCACTACTCCAGTCAGTGCCACAACGAGGATGTCAAAGGCGGTTTCGACGGCCGGAATCGTCTCTCTTAGGGCGCCCATCGGCAGACCGACCGCCCGCGGATCGCGGCGGTCCGGGTGAATGTTGCGACGGGCGACCCAGGCGAAGCGGACCGCAAACACCAGAGAGATCAGCAGGAAGCCGAACAAGCTGGAGGCAGCGAACCACCCCAGCCCGTTGGGGAGCGCGCCCTCGAGTCCGAGTCCTCTCTCGGCTGCCATGGCCAGACCGGCCCCGAGCCCGCCGCCGGCCATGCCTCCGATCACTGTCAGGGCAATGGGTCGGGAGCTGAAGCCGGAGACGAAAGCAAGGATGACCGATGCACCCAAGACGGCAACCAGGATGAAGACGAGATCATGCAAACCGGGCAGATGGCGGGCAGGTCGGGCGTCGCTCGCCACGAAGGCCGCCAACCCGGTCGCGGTGATCACAACCGCAACGATCGGGAGCCAGGCGATCGTGCGATCGACGACTCCATCACCCGTCGCCGTATGTGAGAACAAGGTGGCGACGATCACAATCACAATCAGAGCAAGAGTCAGCAGACCGGCGGGTGTGGACGGGAGATGCTGTGCACCGCCGGCGGCGGCGCCAGCCGCAACCAGCCCGATCAATCCGACGCCGAACGAGACATGCAGGCGGGCCAACCGGTCGACGGTGGGCGGACGGCTCCACATCGACGGGTCTGAGGGCGATGTCGCCTGAACCGTGAGATCTCGCGGGTTCTCGCCTTCGACGACGAGTGCGTTGGTGGCTGGACTCCACACCCGCCGGATGGCCGTGGAGCGTTGCTCGAAGTGGGACCTGCTCGCCACCATCGTCAGGACGACCATGACCAGCAGCGACGCTGCCATCAGGATGACGCCAGCCCATCGCGGATTGGTCCAGGCCCACACGATCAGATCACCGGGCAGGTCACGCACCAGCGGAATCGCCGGAACGATCGGTGGGGCTCCTCCAAGACGATGCCACGGCAAGTCGACGATGACGGTGACCGCTTCCAATACAAAGACTCCGGTCAGCATGAGGCAGGCGAGTCTGATCAGCGCAACGAAGGGAACCCGCCAGGCCTTGGGAGCGGCCATCCATCCGGCGGTGTTGGCCAAGGCGAACGGGAGCAGCAGCAGCCAGAAGGCCGTGATGGCCGAACCTGAAGTCACCCCTCCCCACCGGAACGCCTCGGCCGTGTCTGACTGGATCCGGCGGCGATACACCCTGGTCCAGCCGACCTGGTCCCTCGGCAAGGGGTCGGTGTAAAGCATGTCCCGGGGAAGCGTCCCTGAAACTCCATGAACTCGCAGCTCGGGAATCAGCGCCACGAATCCGAGGGTACCGGGCCTCACTTTGCGTATTCGGTCGAGATCAACTTGCCTTGGACACATATGTCAAGACGCGCTCTCCTAACAATTGGAATGTTGTTGCTTGGACTGTCCGCTTGTGCTGGCTCCGCGGGATCCGACGTGTCAACTCCTGACGGTCCTGCCGTTTTCCTCCGAGACTTGGCCTACGACCCGGTGGAGATCACGGTGCAGGCAGGCGAAACGGTCACCTGGGTCTGGGATGACGGGGGAACCGCGCACGATGTCGTGGGGGAGGGCTTCCGGAGTGAGCTGATCACGGGCGGCACCTTTTCGCACACATTCGAGGATCCGGGCAGGTTTCCCTACATATGCAGCATCCACCCCAACATGGTGGGCACGGTCATTGTCGAGGGTTCGGGCTGAACCCGCAGGTCCTGCGTCTTCCGTTCTTGTGACGGTTCACCCGTATGTGACGTAGCAACCGTCACGAGAACGAAAAATGCCCTCCCATTGCGGTCGACGGGCCGCCACAATCGCCACATCATGTCCCTGGTTGTCGACGCACGCGGCCTGGTCAAGGCGTTCAAGGGTGAGGTGGCGGTCGATCACCTCGATCTAGCCGTTGCTCCCGGCGCCCGCCTCGGACTGTTGGGGCCGAATGGCGCCGGGAAGACGACCACTCTCTTGATGCTCCTGGGAGCGATCACGCCCGATGCCGGCACCATCGAAATAGCCGGGCACACCCTGCCGCATGGCCGGTCCCGGGCCATGGAAAAGGTCGGGTTTGTGGCTGGTTATCTCCCCCTTCCGGAGAACCTCACGGTGCGAGAGGCCCTGTCCCTCTTTGCGGGCTTCGCTGGAATTCGCCGCCCCCAAGGTGTGGTCGATGAGGCCATCGACGCGTTTGGACTACGGGACCTAGCCGACCAACGCAATCAGGAACTGTCGTCCGGCCAGCGGACCCTGGTCAGCATCACCAAGGCGGTGCTGCACCGGCCGGGACTCTTGATTCTCGACGAGCCCACCGCCAGCCTCGACCCTGACATTGCCATCCGGGTACGCAACGCCCTACTCGAACTCCATCGTCGCGACGGCACCACTCTCTTGGTAACGAGCCACAACATGCGCGAGGTCGAGACTCTGTGTGAACGGGTCATCCTCATGTCCAGGGGCAAGATCGTCGCCGACGGGACCCCTTCAGCGATAGCCACCCAGTTCGCCGTCGACGATCTTGAGGGAGCCTTTCTGGCGGTCGCCGCCGAGTTGCGGGGTGGGGGACCCGCCCAATGAACCGGACCCGGATAGCCGCCGTGATCCGGCGCCACTGGCTCGTGTTGTGGCGATCACCCCACCGGTGGTTTGAGATCGCTTTCTGGCCGGTGATGGACGTGGTGTTGTGGGGCTCCCTAGGTCTCTTCGTGGCTCAGGAGAACGAAGCCAGCCGGGCCGGAGTTCCTTACTTGCTGGCAGGCCTAATTCTCTTTTGGACCCTGACCTCGGTGCAGATGACCGGGTCGGTGAGCGTTATGGAAGAGACCTGGACTCGCAACCTTCTCAACGTCCTCACCACGTCGGTGAAACCCATCGAGTACATGCTCGGAGTGTCAGTCTTTGGCCTGGCCAAGTTGGGCCTGACTCTGGGAACCCTGACAGTCACGACGATCTTCTTGTTTGGGTTTGATATGACTGCCATCGGCTGGTCGGTGATCCCCATCGTGACCCTTCTCATTCTCAACGGGTGGGCAGTCGCCTTCATCGTCATCGGTCTGATCCTGCGATTCGGCCAGAGCGCCGAGATTCTGACCTGGGGCCTCAACTACGTGGTGCTGGCAGTCTCGGGCGTGTTCTTCCCCGTCGAAGCCCTCCCGCCGGGATTGCGCAACTTCGCCGAACTGCTTCCTACCACGCACGCGTTCGCGGCTGCTCGCGCCGTTCTTGACGGCGATGGGGTGCCCTGGCGACGACTGGGTCTCTCGACCATGGGTACCGCCGCCGCCTTGGCTCTCAGCGTTTGGTTCGGGGCCAGGATGTTGGGAGTCTTCCGG
>JAICND010000069.1 GCA_025929005.1 Acidimicrobiia bacterium | reverse complement strand
GCGGTATCGCGTCCGGAGCCGGTCCCCGAAACGATCACGTCGATCTTGCGGATCCCGTGCTCGCCGGCCCGGCGGGCTGCCTCTTCGGCTGCCACCTGAGCGGCGTAGGGAGTCGACTTACGCGAACCCTTGAACCCCACCGCTCCTCCAGAGGTCCACACCACCGTGTTCCCGCCCTGGTCGGTGATGTTGATGATCGTGTTGTTGAAGGACGCCTTGATGTGGGCCTGGCCGTGCGAGATGTTCTTCCGCTCGCGGCGACGGACCCGCTTCTGACCGGTTGGCTGGGTCCCTTCTTTCTGAGTCTGTTTTGCCACGAATCCCCTCGCCTACTTCTTGAGCTTCTTCTTGCCCGCAATAGCCACCTTCGGTCCTTTGCGGGTCCGGGCATTGGTATGGGTGCGCTGACCCCGAACCGGAAGCCCCCGGCGATGACGGATGCCCTGATAGGAGCCGATCTCGATCTTGCGCTTGATGTTCTGTTGGACCTCGCGGCGCAGATCTCCTTCGACCTGGTAGTTCTGTTCGATGTGACGGCGGATCCGCGCTGCCTCGTCTTCAGTCAGGTCTTTGACCCTCGTGTCGGGGTTCAGGGATAGCTCCTGACAGATTTCGTGGGAGCGGGTGAGCCCGATTCCAAAGATATAGGTGAGACCAATTTCGAGCCTCTTGTCGCGAGGGAGATCGACGCCTGCAATACGAGCCATGAACGCGGTTACCCCTGTCGCTGCTTGTGTCGGGGGTTCGGGCAGATAACCCAGACGCGACCATGCCGCCGGATGATCCGGCACTTCTCGCACATCTTCTTTGTCGAGGGTCTTACTTTCATCG
This sequence comes from Acidimicrobiia bacterium, assembly GCA_025929005.1. Lineage (GTDB taxonomy): Bacteria > Actinomycetota > Acidimicrobiia > Spongiisociales > ZC4RG35 > JAICND01. The sequence goes on along the minus strand of JAICND010000069.1, from coordinate 6,371 downwards.
AATTCTCCCAAGCGCGAACAATTCCAGGCCACCGTCGAATCGCACCTTGAACGTGGTGTTCGGGAGCTTGTGAGCGACAGTGCCCTGGGCCCGTATGACTTTGCCGATCAAGTCGACTGGGTCCCGTAGACCGGGCGAGAATTGTAATCCGTAGCGGGTATATCGGCCAAATCTGGCGCTCCGGGCAGGGTCATGACCCGCACTCCGCTGCGGGTGATGGCCACGGTGTGCTCGAAATGGGCCGAAAGGGACCCATCGACGGTGCGCACGGTCCATCCGTCGGGGTCTACCCGGGTTTCCCAGCTGCCAGCATTGAACATTGGCTCAATACAGAGGGCCATTCCGACCCGCAGCTTGATGCCCTTGCCGGCCGTGCCCAGATTTGGAACCTGTGGTTCTTCATGCATCTGGCGCCCAATCCCATGACCGACATATTCCCTGACGATCCCGTATCCACGGGTGTCACCCACGGCTTGAACCGCCGCCCCGATGTCACCAAGGCGGGCGCCAGCTTGAACCGCCCGGATGCCCGCCCACATTGACTCCTCGGTGGTAGCGACCAGTGCCGCAGCTTCCGGTGACAGGTCGCCGATACCCATGGTGAAGGCGGCGTCGCCATGGAAGCCCTCGTAAATCGCCCCGGCGTCGACCGACAGTATGTCGCCCGACCGAAGTTTGTACCCCGAAGGAATCCCATGAACGATCACGTCGTTGACTGAGAGACAGAGATGGCCGGGGTAGGGGGTCTGAAGCGGAGACGGCTGATAGTGGAGGAAAGACGGGGTGCAGTCTCTAGTCCTGGTGACTTCGGCGGCGATGTCGTCGAGCTCTTTGAGGGTGACGCCGGGCTTGGCGGCTTCCCGCACCGCCCGATGGACAGCAGCGACACAGGCGCCCGCCACTTCCATCTTCTCGAATTCGCGGTCGGACTTGAGGGTGATCACGCGGTGACCGCCCTGAGGACGCGGTTGGTCACGTCTTCCAGCGGGCCGTGACCGTCGACCCGAACCACAATGTCACGACTTTCGTACAAGGAAATGAGCGGAGCGGTTTGCTCCTCATAGACCTTAAAGCGGTGACGGATCGTTTCTTCGGAATCGTCGAGCCGACCCCGCGACATGAGGCGGTCGGTCAACTCGTCTTCGTCAACCTCGAAGAGCACCACCATGTGAAGCCCGTCCTCGCCAATGAGTTGGTCAAGCGCGGCGACCTGTGGTGCGGTCCGGGGAAAACCGTCGAGGATGAACCCACGGACGGCATCGGATTCTTCGAGACGCTGACGGAGCATCTCGACGGTGATCTCGTCGGGAACATATGCACCCGATTCCATGATGGCCTTGACCTGGCGACCCAACTCCGTGCCTTGCTCGACGTGATGACGGAACATCTCACCGGTGGAGATGTGCGGAATCCCGAGACGGTCAGCGACCCGGGCCGCCTGGGTTCCCTTGCCCGCACCTGGAGGTCCGATGAAAAGCAATCTCACGAGATCAAGTGAGGAAGCCCTCGTAGTTACGCATCGTGAGCTGGCTCTCCACCTGTTTCATCGTCTCGATGGCGACACCCACCACGATAAGGATCGACACGCCTGAAAATCCGATCGGGATGTCCCAGATCAGGGTGGCGAAGGTGGGAAGCACGGCTATCAGCCCCAGGAACATCGAACCTGGAAGGGTGATGCGGCTGAGGATGTGGGCGAGGTAGCGCTCGGTAGCGGTCCCGGGCCGGACACCCGGGATGAATCCGCCCTGACGCTGCAGCATCTCGGCCTGACGCTTGGGGTCGAACTGGATGGCCGTATAGAAGTAGGTAAAGGCAATGATCAGGGCAAAGAGGAAGAACACATACCAGATCGAGATGCGACCATCCCCGCTGCCGCCCAGGTTCTCGTTGACCCACCGGTACAACCCCTGGGTAAAGCGGTTGTCGAGGGGAATCGCGGTTACCAAAAGCGACGGGAAGAGCAACACCGACGAGGCAAAGATCACCGGGATCACTCCGGCAGTGTTGACCTTGAGCGGGATATAGGTGGACTGACCACCCATCACGCGCCGACCCCGCACGCGCTTGGCGAACGAGATCGGAATCCGCCGCTGTGCCTGGTCGATGTAGATGATGGCTATGACCATCAACACAAAGGCCAGAACGACGACTCCGAACCGGAGGTAGCGTCCGAGAGCGCCGGTGGTGCCCCACAGCTGGCCGAAGATGAAGGGGAACTGACTGATGATCGACACGAAGATCAACAGCGACATGCCGTTGCCGATCCCCCGTTGGGTGATCAGTTCGCCTAGCCACATGACGAAGGCCGAGCCGGCGGTCATGGTGAGCACGATGAGGGCCACACGTCCCGGGTTGTAATTGGGGATCAGGTCGATGCCGTTGGTGAAACGGCCGATGTGAAAGAGGTAGGTGAACCCGGTCGACTGGATCAGGGCCAGTCCAACGGTGAGATAGCGGGTCCACTGGGTGATGACCTTGCGACCGCTCTCGCCTTCCTCCTGGAGGGCCTGTAGCCGGGGGATCACCACAGTGAGAAGCTGCATGATGATGGTCGAGGTGATGTAGGGCATGATCCCCAACGAGAGCACCGAAAAGCTCTCGAGGGCGCCGCCCGAGAACAGGTTCAGCAGACCGTAGATGCCGCCCGCCTGCTGCTGCTCCTGGAAAATCGCCACCCGGTCGAGGTCGATACCCGGGACCGGAATGGTTGCACCCAGGCGATAGATGGCGAACATGGAGAGCGTGAACAAGATCTTTCCCCGGAGATCGGGGATGGTGAACATGTGCCGGAAGACAGAAAGCATGGCTTAGCGCGTGAATCCTACGGCGGAGCTCATTCAATGAGCTCCGCACTGCCCCCGGCCGCTTCGATCTTCGTGCGAGCAGCAGCGCTAAAGGCGTGGGCCCGGACCTTCAGGGCCTTGCCCAGGTCGCCCTCCGCCAGCACCTTGACGCGGCCGTGATGTTTGACCAGGCCCCGTTTGCGGAGTTCGTCTGGGGTGACAGTGGCGCCAGCCTTGAACCCATCCAGAGCTGCCAGGTTGATGATGGCGAAGGATTCCTTGTTGGGGTTCGTGAACCCTTTCAACTTGGGGATACGCATAGAGAGCGGGGTTTGGCCACCCTCGAACCCGGGTCGCAGGGTGTTGCGGGCCTTTAGGCCTTTGGTTCCACGCCCCGCCGTCTTGGCACCTTTGCCGCCCGGCCCGCGCCCTACCCGGATCGCCTTCTTCTTCGACCCCGGGGCGGGCTTCAGATCATGTAGCTGCAGTCGCTCCGTCATGACGTCTTCTTCCTGGTTGCGGCAGCCTTCTTAGGAGCCTCATCTTTCCTGGGAGCCTCCTCTTTCTTGGGAGCCTCCACGTCCTTCACTTCGACGAGGTGGCGAACCTTGTGGATCATCCCCCTCACGGAAGGGGTATCCGGCAGTTCCTTGCTCTGGTGAAGCTTCCGCAGTCCGAGCCCGTCCACCGTCGCCCGTACCTTCGGTTTCTCGCCGATTGGCGACTTGCGAAGCACCACCACCGTCTTCTTTTCCGCAGCTGCTGCTTTCTTAGCCATTGCGGGCTCGCAAAGCTTCGGTGCTCCGGTAGGCGGCGAGGACAGCACCGGGGATGACTTCCTCCGGCTTCTTGCCTCGCAGCGCCGCAACCTGATCGGGGCGACGCTGGCTGGTCAAAGCGTGCATGGCAGCCTTGGCGACATTGATGTGGGTAGGAGAACCGAGCGACTTGGCCAGTGCATCCTTGATCCCGGCGGCTTCCAGGATCTGACGGACCGCTCCCCCGGCGATGACCCCGGTTCCAGCCGAGGCGGGCTTGATGAGCACCCGGGAGGCGCCGTGAGCTCCCAGAGCCTCGTGGACGATGGTGTTGCCGGCCATGGGGATTGTGACCATCGCCTTGCGGGCGGCCTCCATGCCCTTCTGGATGGCGCTGGGGACCTCGCGGGCCTTGCCGTAGCCCATGCCCACCCGGCCATTGCCATCACCCACCACCACAAGGGCGGTGAAGCTGAATCGTTTGGCCCCTTTGGTCACCTTGGCGACCCGGTTGATTGCAATCACTCGCTCATCGAATTGAAGATCAGCCATGGTGTGCTCCTAAAAGTCGAGTCCTGCTTCGCGCGCGGCCTCTGCCAGCGCCTTGATCCGGCCGTGATACGCGAACCCACCGCGGTCAAACACCACCGACTCCACGCCGGCAGCTTTGGCTCGTTCGGCCAGAAGCTTTCCCACCTCGGCCGCAGTGGCCACCGACAGACTTCGCTCTCGCAAGGCGGCTTCCTGCGATGAGGCGGCCGCCAGGGTGTGACCCTTGTTGTCGTCGATCACCTGGCCGTAGATGTATCGGTTGCTGCGGAAGACCGCAAGGCGGGGCCTTTGCAGGTCGCCGATAACGGACTTCCGGACCCGACGATGACGCCGATGACGGGCCTGGGTACGACTCTTGATACTCATCGCTTGCCGGCCTTTCCGGCCTTGCGCCGTACCTGTTCGTTCAGGTACCGGACTCCTTTGCCCTTGTAGGGCTCCGGTGGTCGCAGCTTGCGAATGTCGGCCGCCACCTGTCCCACCTGTTCTTTGTCGATGCCCGAAACGATCACCCTGGTCGGCTCTGGAACCTCGAAGGAGATGCCGTCAGGGGCGGGCACCTGCACCGGGTGGCTGTAACCGAGTTGCAGTTCGAGGCCGTTTCCCTTGAGGGCAGCCCTATATCCGACTCCCACGATGGCAAGCTCGCGCCGAAAACCGTCTGCCACCCCGATGACCATGTTGGCAAGAAGAGCCCGCGATAAGCCGTGCAGCGCCCGCGACTCTCGGGCGTCGTCCTTGCGAGCGACCAAGACCGTGCCTTCTTCCATGGTGAGGTCAACCCGGTCGGTGAAAGTGCGCTGCAACGAACCCTTGGGTCCCTTGACCGCCACAGTCTGGCCGTCGATGGAGATCTCCACCCCGGCGGGCACCGGAACCGGCTTCTTACCGATTCGGCTCATGTCACCAAACCTCGCAAATGATCTCGCCACCCAGGCGACGACGCCGGGCCTCCCTGTCGGGGAGCATGCCCTGGGACGTTGAAACAACCGCCACGCCAAGCCCACCCTGAACACGGGGAAGGCGGTCGGCTTCTCGATAGACGCGGTGACCAGGGCGCGAGACCCGTCTCAGCCCGGAAATTGCGGGCAGCCGGCGAGGCCCATAGCGAAGAATCACGGTGAGGGTCGGCTTCTTGGCATCGTCGGAAACCTCATAGCGGTCGACGTAGCCTTCGCTAGCGAGGATGCGAGCGACGGCCTCCCGGGATCGGGACGAAGGCATCTGGACGCGCTCGTGACCAACCGCCACCCCGTTGCGGATGCGGGTGAGCATGTCGGCGATCGGATCGGTCATCATTACCAGGAGGCCTTTCTCACACCGGGTAGCTCGCCGCGTTGGGCAAGCTGACGGACACATATGCGGCACATGCCGAAGTCGCGGATGTAGGCCCGGGCCCGTCCGCAACGCTGGCAGCGGGTGTAGCCGCGAACCTTGAATTTTGGCTTGCGCTGGGATCTGATGACGATCGATTTCTTGGCCATGGCGGACTCCTACGCCCTCTGCTCTTGTTTCCGGAACGGAAAACCAAAGGCGTCGAGGAGCGCCTTGGCATGGTCGTCGCTGCGTGCGGTGGTACAGATCGTGATGTCCATGCCGCGCACGGAGGTCACCCGATCGAAGTCAATCTCGGGAAAGATCAACTGTTCGTTGACCCCAAAGCTGTAGTTGCCGCGGCCATCGAAGGCTCGCGGGTTGAGACCACGGAAGTCACGAATACGTGGAATCGCCACGGCGAGAAGCCGGTCAAGGAATTCCCACATCCGAGACCCTCGCATGGTGACCGAGGTCCCCACCGGCATACCTTCCCGCACCTTGAAGCCGGCGATCGAACCCCGCGCCTTGTTGAGGCGGGGGCGCTGACCGGTGATCAGGGAAAGCTCATCCATCGCCGCCTCGATCTGGCGACGGTCGCCGACGGCCTCTCCGACCCCCATATTCACAACGATCTTCGACAGGCGTGGGATCTGCATGGTGTTGGCCAATCCCAACTCGGCCTGGAGCTTGGGTCCGATGGTGTCGTTGTACAAAGTCTTCAGGCGGGGCACGCTCACAAGTCACTCCCGCACTTGGGGCAGACCCGATACTTGCCGTGCTCATCCACGCGGTAGCTAATCCGGACGGGTCGCCCACAGTCCTCGCACATGATCATCACGTTGGAAACGTGGATGGGCATGTCCTTGTCGACGATGCCGCCCTGCATGGTTTGGCCACGGGGTCGGGTGTGTCGTTTGGCGGTATTGACGCCTTCGACAATCACCTGGTCCTTCTTGGG
>JAICND010000350.1 GCA_025929005.1 Acidimicrobiia bacterium | reverse complement strand
CGTTGAGCAATGTTGAGGCACCGAAACGAAACCAGTCGGGCGACATCCAGGCCGAACCCAGCGTCTCGTTCAGCACGACGAGGAATCGAATTGCCTCTTTGGAAGTCCGGATGCCCCCGGCGGGTTTCATCCCTACTTGAACTCCGGTCGCCATATAGAAATCGCGGATCGACTCGAGCATTACCAACGTGACCGGGAGGGTCGCCGCTGGCTGCACTTTGCCGGTAGAGGTCTTGATGGTGTCCGCTCCGGCCGACATCGCCAGCATCGACGCCCGTCTCACCTCGTCGAGGTTTCCCAGTTCTCCCGTTTCGAGGATCACCTTGAGTTTGACCTCTTCGCCGCAGACTTCTTTCACCTTGCGGATCTCGTCGAAGACCTTGAAGTACTGGCCGGACAAGAAGGCCCCGCGGTCGATCACCATGTCGACCTCGTGCACCCCCAACTCGACAACCTTGCGGGTCTCTTCGATTTTCAGACGCGTCTCGACCTGGCCAGATGGAAAGTACGTGGCGACCGACGCTACTTTGACCATGCTTCCCTGAACCGCTTCGAGAGCGAAGGGGACCATGGCCGGATAGACGCAAACGGCGGCCACGGCGGGAACCGACTGGTCGACCGGGTCGGGTCGCATGGCCTTCGAACACATCTGGGCGATTTTCCCGGGTGTGTCTTTCCCTTCCAGCGTGGTCAGGTCCATCATCCGGATGGCAAGCTCGAGAGCCGATAGCTTCGAGTTCCTCTTGATGGACCGAGTGGAAAGGGCGTTAATCCTCTCGGTGACACCTACCTCGTCGACGGTGGGCACCGATCGCAGGAACGACCCAAGAGTGGCCGTCGTGATCCGCCCCGGCAACAACGAGGTTCTTTCGGCCGTGGCCGGTAGCACCATGCGTTGATGGTAGGCGGGGCGACTGGAGTGCGGGCCCGGCTCCCAGTCGCTGTCATATGCTGACCTGCATGCAGCCCCGACCTCTGCTTTTGCTTGTCCTCGCCAGTGTGGGCTTCGGGGCGGGCAACGTCATCACCAAGGCGATCCTCAATCTCGGCGTTAGCCCGATGACGGTCATCCCCGGGCGCTACTTCGTCGGGACTGTGGTACTACTGACCGCACTGGCAGCGACGGACCGCCTGCGTCCGCCGGGACGAAGTGCCTGGAGACAGGGGTTGATCCTGGGCGCCATCAACATGGCCGCGCCCACCATTCTCTCGACGCTGGGACTGGTTTTCATCCCCGCTTCCGTCGCAGCCATGCTGGTCGCACTCATCCCCCTCGCCACCATCGTCGCGGCCCACTACATCGTTGATGGTGAGCCCCTGCGCGCCTCGCTCCTCCCCGGCTTTGTGATCGCTCTGGCCGGATGCGTTCTTCTCGTCCGGGGAGACACTGCCACAGGCGACAACGCCGGTCTGGGTATAGCGCTGCTCGTCGGCGGCATTCTCGCTGCCAGCGTCGGGGGTGCGCTCAGTCGACGGTTCGCTCTGGGCACACCGGCGGTTCAGCTGGTCGTCCCGCAGTTCGCAGGAGCCGGGGTCATTGCTCTGGCCGCTGCTATTCCAGCCGGGGGCTTGCAGGGATTCGCCGACTTGACCCCGACCGGGTGGTATCTGCTGATGATGTCCGGAGCGGTCGCCACCGCTTTGCCATTTTGGGCGATTCTGCGGCTGTCCGAGCTCGCCAGCGCTGCCAAGACATCGCTGGTTGCGTACCTGGTCCCCCTGGTGGGAGTCACGGGAAGCGTGGTTCTGTTGGAAGAGCCGCTTACCTCGGGGTTGGTGATCGGGGGCACCCTGATACTCGTTGGAGTCGTGATCGCCGAGCGGGCCGAACGAAGACGACCTCTTCCAATCGCTGCCATATGAGATCGTTGCTCAGAAACGGATGGTTCTACGTCATCGTCACCGGTGTGTTGTTCGGCACGCTCGGTCTATGCACCAAGTTCCTGACCACCCGGGGACTCGACCCCTTCACGTGCGCCGTTGTGCCGTTTTCGATCACAGCTCTGATTGCACTGGCGATCAGGCCGAGGGACTCAGTTCGCGTTCCCTGGCTAGAAGGAATCGCCATGGGAGCGGTCAACGCGGCCGCTCCAGCTCTGATGTTCAACGTCGGCTTCAGCCGACTCCCCGCTTCGGTGGTGACTCTGATCCTCGCCCTGGGACCGATCTTCACGGCCCTTACCGCCCACATCGTTTTTCACGATGACCGGTTCACCCCTGTGAAGGGACTCGGTTTGGCCTTGAGCGTGACGGGGGTTGCACTTCTGGCAGGCTTCCCATCGGGTGGAGAGCGACCCGGGTACGCCCTGGCGCTAACTCTGGCCGGTACTGCTGTCTCGGGTGTGTCATTGGTGTGGGTCAAGCGCCTCGCCAACCTCTTTCACCCGCGACTCCTGCTCGCCCCCATGATGGTCGGCGCCAGCCTTCTGTCCCTCGTCGTGTCGACTTGGATCGGTTACGCCCCGTGGCAGGTCAGCATCGCCAACTGGCAATGGGCCCTGATGACGGTGATGGGGGTAGGCGGACTGATCACCTTCATCTCGTCGCTCAAAGCCAACGAGTTGAACCCCGCCAGCCGCGCCGGTCTGATGGGCTACCTGGTCCCGATCGTCGGGGTCACCGGTGGTGCACTGGTGTTTGACGAGTTGATCACGGCCAGTCTGCTATTCGGCGGTGCTCTCGTCATCACCGGGGTGGCGATGGTCGGAATCACGAGTCCATCCGCCTCCACCCTGGGTACCCTCACCGGCCCATCGTGAGCCGCAACATCCTCGTCGCCGTCGCCTGGCCCTACGCCTCAGG
>JAICND010000548.1 GCA_025929005.1 Acidimicrobiia bacterium | reverse complement strand
TGCGGCCATTCAGAGGCGCCTGGTGCTGGCCCCCAATGCCGAGGCGGAGCTGGTGTTCCTCCTGGGCGAAGGTCAGGATCTCCACGAAGCGAGAAGCCTGGTCGAACGGTATCGAAAGACCGACACCAAAGAGGTACAAGAGCAGGTGGCCACCAGATGGAACGACATCCTCGGAGCCGTACGTGTGAAGACCCCGGATCGCTCTTTCGACCTCATGATCAATCACTGGTTGCTTTATCAGACCGTGGCCTGTCGGGTGCTGGCTCGCTCGGCCTTCTATCAATCTGGCGGGGCCTTCGGCTTCCGCGACCAGCTCCAGGATGTCATGGCGTTGGCGGTTCCGCTCCGCAACATGACCCGGGAACACTTGTTGCACGCGGCGAGCCGTCAGTTCGCTGAGGGTGATGTCCAGCATTGGTGGCATTCCCCCTCCGGTAAGGGAGTGAGAACGCGTATCTCCGACGACTACCTCTGGCTTCCTTATGCAGTAGCCCACTATCTCGAAGTCACCGGCGACGAAACGTTGCTGGACGAGGTCGTGCCGTACCTCGACGGACCTGTGCTCACATCCGAACACGACGAGATGTACTTCACACCGCACTCGGGCCTCAGTGAAGGCACGATGTTCGATCACTGCCGGCGCGCACTTGATCGCGCCCTCTCTCTAGTCGGAAGCCACGGCCTACCGCTAATCGGCACCGGCGACTGGAACGACGGCTTCAACCGGGTCGGCCGCGAAGGGAGTGGGGAGAGCGTCTGGCTCGGGTGGTTCCTCGATGCGAACTTGCGCCGGTTCGCAAACGTTGCCGAAACCCGCGACCCCACTTTGGCAACCGCCTGGCGGGAGGTGGCTTCCCAGCTGCGCTCGAACCTCGAGGCAGCCGCCTGGGACGGGGACTGGTACAAACGAGCTTTTTTCGATGACGGCACCCCCCTGGGATCGTCAATCAATCCGGAATGTCGAATCGACTCGATCGCCCAGTCATGGTCGGTGATCCATGGCGGGGGCCAGACCGCCCGAGCGCAGCGGGCCATGGCCTCGGTCGAGGAGTACCTGGTCCACCGCGGCGATGGACTCGTGCTCTTGTTCACCCCTCCTTTCAACAATTGGGAGGTAGATCCTGGCTACATCAAGGGTTACCTCCCGGGCGTTCGCGAGAACGGCGGTCAATACACCCATGCCGCTATCTGGTGCGTGATCGCTTTCGCCACTCTGGGCGATGGGGATCGGGCCGGAGAACTATTCGGAATCCTCAACCCCATCAACCACGCCAGCACCAGGGCGGGCACCCATCGTTACCGGGTCGAACCGTATGTTGCGGCAGCAGACGTCTACTCGGAAGCTCCCCATGTTGGGAGGGGAGGATGGACCTGGTACACGGGTTCGGCCGGTTGGATGTATCGGGCGGGGGTCGAGTGGATCCTCGGCTTTCGACTGCGGGGCACCCGCCTTGTCATCGACCCCTGCATTCCTCGCGCATGGAGAGGATTTGAGATCTCATTCCGTTATCACTCGGCCCGGTAC
>JAICND010000133.1 GCA_025929005.1 Acidimicrobiia bacterium | reverse complement strand
GGCACCGGCGGCAGCATGGGTGTCGGTGGTCGGAGACTGGAACGAATGGAACGAGAATTCTCACCCGATGCACTCGATCGGGACCGGGCTCTGGGAAGCCCGGGTCGATGGCATAGGGCCCGGTGACCGTTACAAGTATCGAGTCGTCTCGCGGCACGACCGCTACCGCGCCGACAAGGCAGACCCAATCGGTTTTCGCACTGAGGCGTCACCGGCCACCGCCTCCCGCACCTGGTCGCTCGGCTACGAGTGGAGCGACCAAAGTTGGATGGCGGGTCGGGGGCACAGGACAAGCCCGAACGCACCGATTTCTGTCTACGAGGTCCACCTCGGTTCCTGGCGTCGCAATCCACCGGTGACCTATCGCGGCATCGCCGAGCCGCTGGCCGACTACGCGGTCGAAAACGGATTCACCCACATTGAGTTCCTGCCCCTAATGGAGCATCCCTTCTACGGATCGTGGGGATATCAGTGCACCGGCTATTTCGCTCCCACAGCTCGATATGGCACCCCTCAGGACCTGATGACCCTGATCGACCATCTTCATCAGAGAGGGGTTGGGGTCATCCTTGATTGGGTTCCGTCCCACTTTCCCACGGACGAACACGGCCTCGGGTACTTCGACGGAACCCACCTCTACGAGCATCCCGATCCCCGCCGCGGATATCACCCGGATTGGGGCTCGTTCATCTTCAACTACGACCGAACCGAAGTGCAGAGCTTTCTGCTGTCGTCCGCCCACTTCTGGCTCGATATGTATCACGCCGACGGGCTCCGGGTCGACGCCGTCGCCTCGATGCTCTATCTCGATTACTCGCGCAAAGAAGGCGAGTGGATACCCAATCGCGAAGGGGGCCGCGAGAATCTGGGTGCGGTCGAGTTCGTGGGGCGCCTCAACCGGACCGTGCACAACCGCATCCCAGGGACTACGGTCATTGCCGAGGAGTCCACCGCCTGGCCTCGTGTCACCGGCTCAGTCGAGGAGGGCGGACTCGGGTTTGACTACAAGTGGGATATGGGATGGATGAACGACACGCTTCGCTACATCCGACTCGATCCGCTGTTTCGCTCTCACCCGACAAGCCATCAACACCTCACATTTCGGGGCTTCTACGCCTATTCCGACCACTATTTCCTTTCGCTCTCCCACGATGAGGTCGTGCATGGGAAGAGGTCACTTCTCGGCAAACAGCATGGTGAGGGGTGGCGCAGGTTCGCCGGGCTGCGGGCGCTGTTCGGTTACATGTGGGCCACGCCCGGTAAGAAGCTCCTCTTCATGGGCGGGGAGTTCGGTCAACCCGGAGAGTGGAACCACGACGACGAACTCACGTGGTCGGCACTTGAGGATCCCGCCCATCGGGGAGTGCTCGCATGGGTGCAAGCCCTCAACCACCTGATGGCCTCCGAGCCCGCTCTTCATCAAGAAGACCATGTCCCTTCGGGGTTCAGATGGATCGAGCCCGAGGACTATTCGCACGCCACCCTCGCCTTTCTGCGCTTGGCGGAGGGTCAACGACCAGTGCTCGTCCTGGTCAATTTCACCCCGGTCGATTGGGACGACTACCTCGTGGGAGCGCCGGAGTCCGGCCTCTGGGAGGTGTTGGCGACCAGCGACGACTCCCGATTTGGCGGTCTCGGTCTTCTCACGGATCACCGCCTCGAAACGGTCGCCCGACCCAACCAGGGCTTCGACCAATCTCTAGCCTTGACCTTGCCTCCACTGTCGGCAACATTCATAGCTCCGATGAGAAGCGAGATGACGTGACAAATTCGGGCAGAACCAATGTTCTCTCGATCGTCCTCGCCGGAGGTGAAGGCAAGCGGCTCATGCCGCTCACCCGCGATCGGGCCAAGCCGGCGGTGCCTTTTGGCGGCCACTACCGCCTGATCGACTTTGCCCTTTCCAACCTGGTCAATGGTGGCCAGCGCAGGATCGTGGTCCTTACCCAATACAAGAGCCACTCACTCAACGTCCACCTTTCCCGCACGTGGAGGATGTCGACGCTGCTGGGCAACTACGTCACCTCGGTCCCGGCCCAGATGCGCCTCGGACAGCGCTGGTTCCTGGGATCTGCCGACGCCATCTATCAGAACCTGAACCTGGTGGAGGACGCCGATCCCGACTACATGTTCGTGTTCGGCGCCGACCACATCTATCGGATGGACCCCATGCAGATGCTGGAACACCACCTCGAATCAGGGGCGGGGGTAACGGTGGCAGGGATCCGGGTTCCCATCGAGGAGGCGTTCCAGTTCGGAGTTATCGAACGTGGAGCTAGCACCCGGATCGAGGCTTTTCGGGAGAAACCATCCGACCCGCGTCCGGTTCCGGAAGACCCGACCAAGGCGCTCGTCTCGATGGGCAACTACGTCTTCACCACCAAAGCCTTGTTGGACTACCTCGCCCTGGATGCAGAGGACGAGGGATCCCGTCACGACATCGGTGGCAACCTGATCCCGCGCATGGTGGAGGCCGGAGAGGCCGAGGTCTACGACTTCATTCACAACCACGTGCCCGGGGTGACCGATCGGGAGCGTGGTTACTGGCGAGATGTGGGAACGCTCGACTCCTATTACGACGCCCACCTCGACCTGGTTTCTACGGAACCGGTGTTCAACCTCTACAACGATGACTGGCCCATCTTCACGGCCGGTGACACGGCACCTCCCGCCAAGGTGGTGGCAGTCGAGAAGCATGGTGCCGGGCAGGTGGCCGATTCGATCCTTTCCAACGGTGTCATCCTCTCCGGGGCCTATGTCCGCAACTCAATTCTTTCGCCGGGAGTCCGCGTCGAGCCCGGGTCAGTTGTCGAGAACTCGATCCTTCTGCATGACGTCCGGATCGGTCCCGGCGCTGTCGTCCGGAAAACGATCATCGACAAGAACGTCAGCATCCCGGCCGGCTTCAAGATCGGCGTGGACCCCGATCAGGATCGCCAAGAGTTCACTGTGTCCCCTGGTGGCATCGTCGCCATCGCCAAGGGACAATTGGTCCTTTAGGGGTCGGTGCGGGCCACGACCAGCCCGAAGTCTCCGATTTCAATGCTCCCCGACACACTCTCCAGGGATCGAGCTGTGTCGACGACCACCTTCCAAGATCTGTCGGCCAGTTCGGGAGGAAGGGTGATACGCCGCGGCTGCGGTCGACCGTTGCAGGCGATCAGAAACGACGAGTCAGGCGGAACGCACTTCGACCCGTCGAAATAGAAAGCCACTGTGAGCTCGTCGTGGGGTTCGAACTCCAACACCTCCGGTGGCTCGTCGGCCCTCCGGAACACATGGTGAGTCTGTCGTAGCCTTGCCAGGATCTGGGTAACCGAGACGCGATCCCAATCAATCGCCTCCCAGTCGAGCCAGGAGACCTCGTTGTCCTGGGAGTAGGCGTTGTTGTTGCCGCCCTGCGAGCGCCCCATTTCATCGCCTCCCAGCAGCATTGGCACCCCCCGCGCCAGAAGAAGCGTGCCGAGCAGGCTCTCGGCCCTTTTCCGTCGGCGCATCATGATCATCGGGTCGGTACTCGGTCCCTCTAGGCCCGAATTCCACGAGCGGTTATGCGTTTCACCGTCCCGGTTGTGCTCCTGGTTGGCCGCATTGTGTTTGTGGTCGTACGAAACGAGGTCATCGAGAGTGAAGCCGTCATGGGCTGTGATGAGGTTGATCGACGCTGTGGCTCCCCGCGGTCCGAACACATCTTGACTGCCCACCATCCCCGAAACGATCCCGCTTCCTTCGCCGCGCCAGAAATCTCGAACGTCGTCTCGAAACCTCCCGTTCCATTCGCGCCACCCATTGGGGAACCGGCCCAGTTGGTATCCATGCGGACCAAGGTCCCAGGGCTCAGCGATCAGCTTCAAATTGGAGAGGAGGGGATCAGCGGCCACACCTTCGAAGAAGGGGGCGTTAGCTGTAAAGGCCACGCCACTACGACCGAGAGACACCGCCAGGTCGAATCGAAATCCATCGACGTTCATCTCTGTCGCCCAATATCTGAGCGAATCGAGACAGATCCGCAGAGCCCAAGGTTGGGTCAGGTCGACGGTGTTGCCGGTTCCGGTCCAATCGACGTAGCGACAGGCGTTTTCCGGATCCAGTCGATAGAAGCCAGGATTGTCCAGCCCTCGATAGCAAAGGGCTGGACCGAGATGGTTGCCTTCGGCGGTGTGGTTATAGACCACGTCGAGAATCACTTCGATCCCGGCCGCGTGTAGAGCCTGCACCATCGCCTTGAACTCACCGACCGGGTCCGGGCCCGCCGAGTATCGAGATTGGGGAGCGAACCAACCCACCGTCGAGTATCCCCAATAGTTGGCGAGTCCGTGGCGGGCTAGCCATGGCTCGGTCACAGAGTGGAGCACGGGCAGTAGTTCGACGGCAGTCACGCCCAACGCGAGCAGATGCTCGATGATTGGTGGAGTTGCGATACCCGCAAATGTGCCCCTCAGCTCCGGCGGTACCGCAGGATGACGCATGGTCAGCCCCCGCACGTGGGCCTCGTAAATAAGGGTGTCTTCCCACGGAGTGGCAGGCCGAGTGTCGACCACTCCGGCGGCGTCCGACTTGACGACAACAGAGCGGGGGACGAACGGAGCGCTGTCCCTGTCATCGAGCTTGTCCTCGTGCCGGTATCGGTGAATCAGGAGGGCGGGATTGGGGTGGACTTCGCCTGCGATGTGACGCGCATAGGGATCAAGCAGGAGCTTGGCCGGGTTGGTGAAGATCCCGGCCCCGGCATCCCAGCGGCCATGGACCCTGTACCCGTACCGAGTTCCATGAGCGGCGGCGGACGTGACGCCGGAAAACATCCCGTCGCCCGTCGGCGGAAGATCAACCCGTGTTTCCCGGTCGTCGACGAAGAGGCAGAGCTCTACCCGTTCTGCGTGCGGCGCGCGCAAGGTGAAGTTGGTGCCGGAGTCGATGACCGTTGCACCGGGCAGGGTGAAGTCACCCGCGCGTATCGGAACCATGTGGTGGTGGCCAGAACCCGCTCAGGGCTGGCAGCTCCACGCGGCCCACGAGGGCTTTCCGCGACTCTGGTAGTAGCTCACCAGCCACCAGGCAGAAGCCACATTGGGCTCGGGCTCAAAGGGGCTGGCACCACTAAAACCGGCCTTCACCGAAGCTACCGCCCAGGTTCCCGGGATGAACTGAAACAGCCCCGAAGCACCCGAGTAAGGGTTATAGGCGTCGGGGTCACCCCGGCTTTCGCAATCGATCACCGCCAATGCATCATCGACCATGGAGACTGGGAAATACTGAGCGACGAGCGATCGCCAACGTTCCACGGTAGGACGGAAGGTCCGGGAGCCGCCTGCACCGGAAGCGGTGGTAGTGGTGGTTCCGATTGATGTCGACGGCGGCCTC
>JAICND010000353.1 GCA_025929005.1 Acidimicrobiia bacterium | reverse complement strand
AGATCCAGATGATCGTCGACACAGGCGGCACCGTCTCACTGGCTTCACCGGTAGAGATGATGATGGGTCACGGCATGCCTCCCATCCAGAAGTTCCTGGATCGAGGACTCCGCCCGAGTCTCAGCGTCGACGTCGAGACCAATGTGCCCGCCGACATGTTCAACCAGATGAGATCGGTCCTCACCCTGCAGCGTGGCCTCGCCAAGGCCGAGGGTAAGTCCGCGATATCGCCCGGCGAGGTCCTCTCTTACGCCACCATCGAAGGCGCCCGCGCCAATGGACTCGAAGCGACGACGGGATCGCTAACCCCCGGCAAACAGGCGGACCTCATCGTGCTCCGGACCGATCGTCTCAACGTGACGCCCCTCAACGATCCGACCACTGCAGTGGTGGTCGGGATGGACACCGGCAACGTGGACACCGTCATCATCGCCGGTCGGGTCATGAAGCGTGGCGGCAAGCTCCTCCATGTCGACTGGGGTGCCGTCAAGCGGATGACCGACGCCTCCAGGGACTTTGTCATCGAGAAGTCCGGGTTCAAGCTGCCCAAGATATGAAACCCCTGTTCTTGCGTGGATTTCGTGTCATTTCTGATGGCCACCGTACGCAGGAACGACGCTTTTGGGTGTAGTCGCGCCGATCCACATACGATTGGCCTATGACTGACCTACATCTCACCAATCATCGCATCGTCGAGATTGAACCGCAGCCAACGATCGCGGTCCGGATCCGTAAGCCCATGTCCGACCTCGACATGAAACAACTCTTCGACATACAGCTACCGCGGGTTTTCCAGTTCGCCGCGAGCCGTGGGCACTCCCCCACCGGCGCTCCCTATGCCCGCTACTTCCAGTTCGGACCGGAAGAGGCTGACATCGAGATCGGCGTCCCGGTTTCCGAATACCCCACGGAAATGGCCAGGGCCGATGCCCACTTCGATCAGCCGGGGACGTCAGAGCTGCCAGGAGGGCAGGTAGCCAGGGTCATCCATCACGGTAACTACGACACTCTCGGTCAGGCCTACGACGCCCTCCATGAGTGGATCCACCAGCATGACCATGACGAGGGAACCGGGCCTTGGGAGTCTTACGTTGACGACCCGAGCGAGGTCGCGGAGGAAGACAAGATCCGAACAGAGATCTCCTGGCCGGTCAACAGCATTGCGCCCAGCTAACCGACGTCACGATCCGTGGCGCCGATGCAGCCAGGCGTACAAGCCATCGAAGAGCGGTTCGCTCACCAGAAGAAGGTCATGGTCGGTCTCGATGAGTGAGAGACCCCTGATGATGGAGTCGAGTCCGGCCGACTCGGGAGCGTCGTAGACGTCGTCGGCTAGGTCCGCCTCATGGACTATCCGCCCTAATTGGTGGAGCACAGGATCACCCAAACCGTATGACTCGAGGATGGTCTCGAAGGTGACGTTCTCTCCATGATGGGTGAGGTCGACTCCCATCATGTCGAAGGGTGTGGCCCCAGGTGGTACCTCATCCGGGTCGTCGACGAAGATGAACTCCGCCTCCGCATCGATGAAGCGGCGGATGAGCCAGGCGGAGGCGGCGCGGTCGACATGTACTCCGGAGCGCGTGGCCCACTTCATTGAACTTTCTTTTCCTGCAGGGATGCCGCCAGCGCAGCGACCGCGCGGCGGGCAAGCTGTCGCTCGGGAGGTGGGAAGTAGTCGCGCAGTTCGATTCTCCTTAGCTCGGCACGAAGGCGCTTGAGGATGCGTCGGCGCCTATTGAAATCCGAGTGCAAAGCATCTCCGACCAGGCCAGAAACCGCCATATATTCCGCAGCCCGTTCGGCTGTTAGCGCGTCGGCCAGGTTGCGCCCGAATCTCCGCACGGTGGGGGTGGCAATCCAGATCGAAGCGCTGCCACCGGCCTCCATCACCAGATGGGCTATCCATTCCATCTGCTCCTTGGTTGCTGCGTCATAGGGCACAGCCACCAGGCCGTCGCTCAACTGGGCTGCGCCGAGACGCCGTAACTGTCGCCACACCGCAATGCGAGGCGTCGAGGGCTCCCGTGGCATCTGGTAAGCCAGAAACACCCAATTCAGGTTTGCAACCACGGTTACATCATAATACTCTCGGTTTCAGAAGGTAACCATGGTTGCAGAGGGACGTGTGGCAAAAAGGAGCGACAACGACGTCCGCCTCATCCTCACATCACAAGCTGTACGGGCCTTTGGATACGGGCTCGCATCGGTGCTCATCGCCTCCACGCTTTCCGGACGCGGACTCTCTCCGGCCGTCGCAGGGTGGATCCTCGGAGCAATCGTGGCGGGAACCGTTCTGGCTCAACTGGTCGTGGCCCGGTGGGCTGACCGTTGGGGGCGTCGCCGGAGCTACATCGCTCTCTACCTCGCCCTGGGGCTTAGTGCCCTTGCCTTTGCCACGAATGCTCCCCTCTGGCTGCTCGGCGCAACCGCCCTGCTCGGTGCACTCTCGACCGAGGTGGTCGAGTCGGGACCATTCACCTCGCTTGAGTTGGCGATGCTGGCCGGTCGCCTCGACCGTGACGGCCTCGTCAAGGGATTCGGCTGGTACAACGCTATTGCGGCCACGGCCGGCGCAGCCGGAGCAGCGGCGGCAGGTCTCCCCCAGCTGGCCCGCCAGGCCTGGGAGGGGGCGCCACCAGATCGGGTCTGGCTAGTCGTCCTTGTTCCTGTGGCGCTGATAGGCGCCATGACGGCAGGGCGGCTAAGCCCTCAAGTGGAAGCCGCCCTGTCCCGTGAACGCGCCAAACCGCTCGAGGCCTCCCGACCGGCAGTGCTCCGGCTCTCAAGTCTCTTT
>JAICND010000148.1 GCA_025929005.1 Acidimicrobiia bacterium | reverse complement strand
CAACGTGGAACAGATTGCCGCCCTCGTCCAGGACATGCCCGACCGTCTCGGAAAGCTTCAACGGGCGTCGCGATCGGCTCCAGGAGATCTCTCGTGGTTCGGCTATGGCGATGAGCCCTGGCTCCTGACGCTCGTGTCTCCCCGATCCTTTGCGGCCCCCGTCATCATGGCCGTGTCATCGCGAAAGATCGTGCCGGCGGGAATCACCCTGCGTGTGAGGTCCGTCCCGGGCGCCGTCCCGCTCGGCGACGGTTTCGTCGACCTGCATGTGGAGTGGCCCGCCGGTCGCTTCGCCGTTGCGCCCGCGGTGCCTGCAGTGCTGTACGGCTCGATGCTGGCCGTGGTGCTGGGAGCCGCGATGCTCGCCGGTTATCTGCTGCTGCGCGACGTGCATCGCGAAACGGAAACAGCGGCGATGCGTTCGCATTTCGTCGCCAGTGTCTCGCATGAGCTGCGAACACCTTTGACGGCCATGATCGGCTTTTTGGACGTCATGAAGGACCCCAACATCCCGATGGGCGAAGAAGAGCGTCTCGAGCTGAACACCGTGGTTCATCAGCAGGCCACGTACATGGCGAGAATCGTGGCGGACCTGCTCCTCCTGGCCCGCGACTCGTCGGGACCCGACCTTAAAGAGTCCGTGGTGGCTATCGACAAGCTCGTGTCCGACTCGGTCTGGTCCGGCCGATCCTCACCCGTGGGTCTCGAAGTGGACGTCGAGCCCGGGCTTTACGCATATCTAGATCCCGACCGCATTCGACAGGTGCTCGACAACCTCGTGAGCAACGCAATCCGGTACGGCCGCGGCAACGTCTACGTGTCGGCATCCACCGTGGACGATGACGTGGTGTTCGAGGTTCACGACGATGGCCCGGGAATCCCTCGGAAGTATGAACTGGCCATCTGGGAACAGTTTGAACGCGGGCCCAACCGTCTCAATGCCAACGTGCCAGGGTCGGGTATCGGGCTCGCCGTGGTCGAGTTGATCGTCCGGCGACACGGTGGGACGGCCACCCACGAGAAATCGCGTAGGCTGGGTGGAGCCTGCTTCCGGGTCGTTCTTCCTAATCGGCGGCGCCCTGCTCCCGCGCCTGTGGCACCTCGCCCGGAAGGGTTGCATGCGCCGATACCTGCTCGGTAGAGTTCGCGTTGTGACCTATGTAGCGCCTCGCTCCTGGTGGTGGTCGTCAATCTGACGGGCCCCCAACGCGCGAGATCGCAGAGATAGCCGGAGGCCTACCCTCCGGCTCTATTTTTTCCGAGGAGTGAATCAGTGACAATGACCCATTCAGGCCAGGACCCATCAGGTCGCAAACGAGTGTTCTCGGGCATCCAGCCCACCGGCGACGGTGAACTGCATCTGGGCAACCTGATCGGAGCTCTCGAGAACTGGGTCAGGATGCAGGATGAGTACGAGACGTACTACTGCGTCGTCGATCTTCATGCCATGACCAGCCCTTACGATCCCAAGATCCTCGATCAGGCGCGACTCACTACTGCCAAGACCTTGCTGGCGATCGGTGTCGATCCCCGCCGCTCCTTGTTCTACCTGCAAAGCCAGGTGCCCCAGCATGCGGAGCTGGCGTGGATTCTGGGGACGATCACCAGCATCGGCCAGCTTGAGCGAATGACCCAGTTCAAGGAGAAGGCCGATCGATCGGGTCAGAACCTTGGACTGCTGGCCTATCCGGTTCTGATGGCCGCCGACATTGTCCTGCATCGGGCAAACGCGGTTCCGGTCGGCGACGATCAGACCCAGCACCTGGAGCTAACCCGTGATCTCGTCCAGCGCTTCAACGGTCGTTTTGGCGATGTCTTTCCGCTTCCGGATAGAATCAGCCCCCCGGTCGGGGCGCGGGTCATGTCGTTGCAGGACCCTACGGCCAAGATGTCGAAGTCCGACCTCGATCCCGACTCGCGGGTCAACCTGCTCGACTCTCCTGACGTAGTCCGTAAAAAGCTGAAGTCGGCCGTCACCGATTCCGATCGGACCGTCCGATACGACTGGTCCGAAAAGCCCGGAATCGCCAACCTCTTGGAGATCTTCTCGGTGTGCGGCGGTCGTCCGATCCCCGACCTTGTGGCCGAGTTCGGTGAGGCTGGTTACGGCCGATTCAAAGAAGCCGTGGCCGAATCTGTGGTGGCGCGATTGACGCCGATCCGGACCCGCTTCAAGTCTCTGGAAGACCAAGAGGTCGGCCGCATTATGTTGAAGGGCGCCCTCGACGCCCGCTCCCGGGCCGAATCGACGATGGTCGCAGTGCGGCGTGCGGTCGGACTCACCGGCAGCTGAGCTACGCGGGTGCCTGCTCCAGAAGTTCTGGAGGTATTAGAAGGACTACGACTGCCAGGAGGTTGAACCCTGAGTGGATGAAGATGGCTGGTCCCAATCGTCCCCTTCGCACCGTTACCCGGGCCAGCAACAATCCGACTAGTAGAAACATCGGGAAAAGGAGAATTACCCCTGTCAGGAGATCCCCGGTCAAGCCAAAGAGGTGGTATCCGCTGAAGCAGGCAGCGGTTATCAACGAGGCCCTGCGGATGCCGCCAGCCGACAATGACTTAAGAAGGACACCCCTGAACATCAACTCTTCGGCGATGGGCGCCAGAATCGTCACCACCCCAGCCATGGCGACCCGGGCTGCGGTTCCTCCCAGCAACCGGATCTGATCGGCTACCTCCTGACCAGTCTGGCCATCGCCAACCAGCGCGGCTACGGGAGCCACGAGCAAGGGCAGGACCACCTGTAGCCCCACCCCTACGAAGAGATAGATACCGTCCCATGGTTCGACTTGGAACCCGAGTGAGGCGGCGCCGCCTCGTGATCGCGCCAGCCACCAGACCGCTGCCACATGCCCCGAGAATTGGCCAATGCTGCCGAGGACTATCAGGTCATCGGTCTCGCCTCCGGCGGCGAGTATCGGCAACCCCACCACGATGACCCCGATAAGGCCGCCTGCCATCGCCAACAAGAAGTCGCGCGGTCGCCAAGCCGAGTTGGGTATGGATTCCACCGCGGCAGCGTAAACGTCGGCGAAGCCGGTGTTCCGTTGCCGGAACTCGACATGGGCAGGCCGGTAAACTCGGTGGGTGGAAATAGACATCGGCATCGGCAAGACGGCACGGCAGGCGTACGGACTCGACGACATAGCGATCGTCCCCAGTCGACGGACCCGCGATCCCGACGATGTCGACATCAGCTGGCAGATCGACGCATTTCGGTTTCCCTTGCCGATGCTTGGCTCGGCGATGGATGGCGCCCTCAGTCCGACGACTGCGGTCGAGATCGGTCATCTGGGCGGACTCGGTGTGCTCAACCTCGAGGGTCTGTGGACGCGATACGAGGACCCTGAGCCCTACTTCTCGGAAATCGCCGAGCTCTCCACTGAGAAGGCCACCAGACGAATGCAGGAGATCTACCTCGAGCCGATCAAACCGAATCTCGTTAAGGAGCGTGTCGAACAGATCAAAGCCGCGGGGGTTGTAACCGCAGCGAGTCTCACCCCACAACGGGTTCGAGATCTAAGTGGCCTCGCCCTCGCCGGTGGCCTCGACATACTTGTTATTCAGGGAACCGTTGTTTCGGCCGAGCACGTGTCCACCAGGGTCGAACCCCTTGACCTCCGCCAGTTCATCTCGGAAGCCGATGTGCCAGTGGTCGTGGGCGGTTGTGCCTCTTACTCCACTGCCCTTCACTTGATGCGCACTGGAGCCGCGGCAGTGCTAGTCGGAGTCGGCCCGGGTGCCGCCTGCACAACCCGGGGTGTGTTGGGGGTGGGAGTTCCTCAGGCAACCGCGATTGCCGATGCCGCCGGCGCCAGGATTCGGCACCTCGACGAGACCGGCCGGTACGTCCATGTCATCGCCGATGGCGGAATGCGAACCGGTGGTGATGTGGCCAAGGCAATTGCCTGTGGCGCCGACGCCGTAATGATTGGCTCCCCCCTCGCCGCCGCCGACGAAGCCCCAGGGCGAGGATTCCATTGGGGGATGGCCACGTTCCATCCGAGCTTGCCCCGTGGGGCCAGGGTCCAGGTGGGCAAGCTCGGAAGCCTGGCCGAAATCCTGATCGGGCCGGCTCACGAGAACGACGGTCGTCGCAACCTCTTCGGCGCACTGAGAGTATCGATGGCCACCTGCGGATACTCGGACCTCAAAGCGTTCCAGAAGGCGGAGATAATGCTGGCTCCCTCGCTGCAGACCGAAGGCAAAGGGCTTCAAAAGGCCCAAAGAGTTGGCATGGGATGAAAAGGCGCGAGACGTGAGTTGGGCAGCGGACTCAGATCTCACGTCTCAAAACACGGTCCTGGTCATGGACTTTGGGGCTCAGTACGCCCAACTGATCGCCCGGAGGGTGCGGGAAGCCGCGGTCCATTCCGAGATCGTTCCCCGGACCATCAGCGCATCAGAAGTCCGCAGCCGTCGGCCTGCGGCCATCATCCTTTCGGGGGGACCCGCCTCGGTTTATGCCGAAGACGCCTACCGAATGGATCCAGAGATAATCAACTCCGGTGTTCCCGTCCTCGGGATCTGTTACGGACATCAGCTGATCGCCGACATGACCGGGGGGACTGTCGCCAATAACGGGGCTTCGGAGTTCGGGCGGACGACCCTCGAAGTGTCATCGTCCGGGCGGCTCCTGATCGATGTACCTGACAGGTTCACGGTGTGGATGAGCCACCGGGACGCAGTTACCAATCCGCCTCCCGGCTTCATCGCCACGGCCGCCACCTCGGGAGCTGCCGTGGCGGCGATGGAGGATCCGGCGCGGGGTCTCTACGGCGTTCAATTCCACCCTGAGGTCACACATACCGAACGGGGAAGTGACATCCTGAAAGCGTTCCTTTATGAGGTTTGCGGCCTGCGACCGCTGTGGACGAGCCATTCGATAATCGAAAGAGCCGTCGATCGGATCCGGGCGCAGGTCGGCGAGGGTCAGGTGATCTGCGGGCTGTCCGGTGGGGTCGACTCGGCGGTGGCAGCTGCTTTGGTCCACCGTGCCGTGGGTGACCAACTGACCTGCGTTTTCAT
>JAICND010000322.1 GCA_025929005.1 Acidimicrobiia bacterium | reverse complement strand
CTGGCGGAGTCGGAGCGGGTCAGTCCCGCCACCATGGCTCGGATCGTCGACTGGCTCGAAGACGGCAAATTGGTGGTGCGAGTCCCCTCCACCGAGGACCGGCGACTGGTCTGGATCGTCCCGACCATGTTGGGCAAGTCACTGGCAGCAGGTTCACGCCGGCGCCGGTCATCGTGGTTGGAGCCGTTCCTGTCGGGCCTGTCGGATCGTGATCGGGCCACCGTGGCGCGAGCGGTCGAGATACTCGACGCCGCCCCTTAGTCGTCGTTGAACAGGTAATGAAGGTAAAGCGCGGGATCGGCCAGGAAAGCCCTGATATCGGTGACCGGTGGAACTTCCTCCCAGGAGGCCGTTCGCATCCCCTCCGCGTCGAGGTGCCAGATAGTCGCTTCGGGGAAGGCCAGAAGAACCGGGGAGTGGGTGGCCACGATGAACTGGCTGCCTGTCGCCGAGTACTCGTGCATCACCCGCAACAGGGCGAGTTGACTCGTGAACGAGAGTGCAGATTCCGGTTCATCCATCAAAAAGAGCCCTCCCGGACCGAATCGTTCTCTCATCGCCGTGAGGAACTGTTGGCCGTGGGATAGGGAGTGAAGTTCGACCATCGGGTCCGGATCCGGGGAGCCGGCTCGTTCATACGCGGACGCCATATTGAAAAAGGTCTCAGCCCGAAGGAAGAACGTGCGTCGGGGCCGCTTGTTCCACGCGAGTGTGAAGCGCTTTTCCAACTGGGACTCCGTGGGCCTCTCCTGGAAACGCAAATTCCTGGTCCCACCCTCAGCGTTGAGGCCCGTGGCGACGGCAATCGCTTCTATGAGTGTTGACTTGCCCGAGCCGTTTTCACCCACGAGGAAGGTGACCGGTGAGGTGAAATCGAGATGATCGAGACTAGAGACAGCGGGGAGGTTCCAGGGAAACTCGTTGGATCCGTCTGGCTCTTGTCCAATTCGACCCAACGAAGCGGGATCACCTGCTGGAACCTACCTAATCGACCCCAACTCCCCCACCTACCACCGCTGACTAACCGTTTCCCTCGGCTGTGGGGTAGACGCGGACTCGGGTTATGGCCCGCTTCTCCAGCTCGACAACCTCGAACCGCCTTCCTTCAACATAGACGCTGATGCCGGGCTGGCCCGGCAGATGGCCAAGACGGTCCAGGAGCACACCAGCAAGCGTTGTGTATTCCCCTTCGGGGACGTGAATGCCGAGGTCTGCGAGATCATGAACGGGGAATGAGCCTGGCAGGAGCACCGACCCAGAGTCCTCTCTGTTCACCGACAAGATATCGGGGTCAGTTTCGTCATAGATCTCGCCGACTAGCTCCTCGACGAGGTCTTCGATGGTGATCATGCCCTCCACGCCGCCATGCTCGTTGACAACAATTGTCAGTTGTTGTCGTTCGCGCTGCATGGCGCGCAAGGCATCTACTACCGACACGCTTTCAGGTAGCTCCATCACCGGGTCCACATGATCAGCGAGCTGACCTGTGGCCGTAACGAGGGAGCGCAAACTCACAATCCCCCGAACGTCGTCGATATGAGCGCCGATCACAGGCGCCCGGGTGTGACCGGAGTCGACCAGGTTCCGGAGAGCCTCCTCCGCCGGTAGGTCAATCGGAAGGGCGAAGACCTCCCGGCGTGGTACCAGCACCTGGCGAAGCGTCCGGTCCCCGATCTCAAAGGCACCCGAGATGATCGTCCGCTGCTCCTCGGAGAAAGCCGTTTGGGTTGCCACCAGATCTCGTATTTCCTCCTCCGTGACCGAGTCGCGATGCACAGACGGGTCCGCTCCCAACAAGCGGACTAGCAGATTGGTGGAGTGACTAAGCAACCAAATCGCCGGTCGGGTGATTCGCGCCAGTAGGTTCAGTGGACGCGCCACCATCAGTCCCCATGACTCCGCTCGCTGCATTGCTACTCGTTTCGGAGCGAGCTCACCTACTACCAAGGTGACAAACGTAAGAACCAACGTGACCCCCACGATGGCAACGGGTTCTGCAGCAGACCCCAGAAACCCGAGCGTCGGAACCAGCGGCTCCGCGAACGTAACTGCAGCAATCGCCGATGCCAGAAATCCGGCGAGGGTGATGCCAATCTGAATGGTCGAAAGAAAACGGTTGGGGTCACGGGCCAGGCGGGCCAAGATCCGTCCAGTGCTGCTTCGTGCCTCGAGTCTTTGTAGCTGACCCTCACGCAGGGAAATGAGAGCAATCTCGCTTCCGGCGAACAGAGCGTTGAGCAGCATGAGAAACCCGAGCAACCCAATTTGCAGCACTAGACCTTCCACGTGGTGACTCCTTCAAGCAGCCCGTCCGACACCTCATCTTGAGGGCCTCAGTGTGGGTGCCTTCGTCGCCAATCACAACACTTCTAGCCCCCGGAACACCCCAACAACCGACACGTGCTGATGAAGAGTCCTTTTACGATCGGTTGGGATGGTGACCATCGACGACGTCCGCGCCTTCGCAATGACCCTACCCCGTACCTACGAAGCCCTGGTCCGCGACCGGGTCAAGTTCCGCGTAGGACAGATCGTCTATGTCTCGTTCTCACGTGACGAGACCGTGATGGGTTTCGGATTTCCTAAAGAGGAGCGCGAAGGTCTGGTCCAGTCCGATCCCGACAAGTTCCTCATGCCCGAACAAGCCGATATGAGGTATCACTGGGTCCAAGTGCGCCTCGACGCCATCGATGAGACCGAGATGCGCGAACTCGTACTCGATGCCTGGCGTATGGTCGTGCCCAAACGGGTGGCGGCGGCCTACGACGAAGGGTCTTAGCCGAGGTACTTCGCCGGGTCGGCTTCAAAGGCTTTCTGGCAGCCGGGGGAGCAGAAGTAGTACTCCTTCCCTTGGTGCTCGCTCACCCAGCGGGCGGAGGCAATATCCACCTCCATCTCGCAAACTGGGTCGATGGCTACTTCGGGTGGCTCTATTTCCGGCTGGGTGATCGACATGGAG
>JAICND010000153.1 GCA_025929005.1 Acidimicrobiia bacterium | reverse complement strand
GCCCCGTTCTATTGTCAGCGAGTTCGGCGAGGAGGAATGAACCGTGACAGCAGTAGTTGAGCGTCCATCCGCACCGTCTGCCAGGACCGGCCATGCCACTGTTGCCTCCAAGGTGAGGGATTGGGCCCTGCGCCGACCTCAGGGTGTCGCCATGCGGGAGAAGGACCTGGGGATATGGCAGGAAATCAAGTGGGCCAATCTCTGGGAACAGGTCCTCGATGCAGCTCATGGCCTGCTCGCCCTGGGCATAAAGCCGGGTGATCGGGTCTCCATTCAATCCGAAGACAGGCCCGAATGGGTGATCCTCGACCTAGCAACCGTGGCTGTTCGCGGAATCTCGGTGGGGTTGTATCCCACCAACCCGGCCTCGGAGGTTGAGTATCTGCTCGCGGACTCCGGCGCCAAAGTCCACCTCGCGGAGGACCAGGAACAGACCGACAAGGTCATGGATGTGATCGACCGCCTTCCTCAGGTCACCAAGATCATCCACGCAGAACCCCGCGGATTCCGGAAGTGGCGTGACGACCCTCGTTTCATATTCTGGGGCGACTTTCTTGCCCTGGGTCGGAGTCATCGCCAGGAGAATCCTTCGGCGGTCGAGGACATCATGGCGGAAGCCACGGCCGAGGATGTGATGACCCTCGTCTACACCTCCGGCACCACCGGACCGCCGAAGGGGGCGATGCTCACTAACGCCAACTTCAGCTATTGCGCCGAGCAGGTGATCGAAGTCGAGGATCGTCTGCCGGGGAATCGCAAACCCGACCCCGACGACCAGATCCTCACCTATCTCCCGCTGTGTCACGTCGCCGAACGGATCTTCTCAACCTGGACCATGGCCCAGTGCGGGACGGTCCTCAACTTTGCCGAGTCGATCGAGACGGTTCAGCAGAATTTGCGGGAAGTTCAGCCGACCCTCTTCTTCGCCGTTCCCCGCATCTGGGAGAAGATGCACGCAGGCGTGCTCATCAAAGGCAAGGATGCCACTAGCTTCAAGCGGCTGTGGTTCGGCCTGGGTTTGGCTATGGCCAAGCGCATCGGACGGATGAAGGTCGCCAACGGCGGCAACCACACATTCGCCTCGAGGCTGCTCTACGCCATCGGGTATCCATTGATTTTCCGCGCCCTCCAGGAACGGGTGGGCCTGCGTCGATGCCGTTGGGCAGGGTCGGGAGCCGCCCCTATCGCGCCAGAGGTGCTCGAGTTCTTCATCGGCCTGGGAGTGCCGGTCTACGAACTTTATGGCATGACCGAGAACGCCGCGGTCGCCACCTACAACCCTGTGGGGCGGATGAAGCTAGGCACAGTTGGCGTCCCCTATCCCGGAATCGGATTTCGGATTGACCCTGATACTGGGGAGATCCAGACCAAACATCCGGGAGTCTTCAAGGGATATTGGAACAAGCCAGAGAAGACGGCCGATACCTTCACAGAAGATGGGTGGCTGCGGACCGGGGATGTGGGGGAGTGGGTCGAGGGAACCCATGTAAAGATCGTTGATCGGATCAAGGACATCATCATCACCTCGGGTGGGAAAAACATCTCCCCTTCCGAGATCGAAAACCGTCTCAAAACGTCGCCATATGTCAAAGAGGCGATGGTGGTGGGCGATCGTCGTAACTATCTGGCGGCGTTGATCGGGATCGAGTTGGACACGGTCGGGGATTGGGCGCAACGGCGTGGCATCCCATACACGACCTACCGTGATCTTTCCGAGAAGCCCGAGGTCATCGAGCTTATTCAAAGAGTGGTCGACGAGACCAACGAGCACTTTGCGCGGGTCGAGACGATTCGCAAGTTCAAGTTGATCCCCAAAGAGCTGGACCACGAGGACGGCGAGCTCACCGCCACCCAGAAGCTGAAGCGAAACGCGATGGAGGCGATGTTCTCCGACCTTATAGAAGAGATGTACAGGTCGAGGGCATGAACCCAGGCGAGGTGGTGGCGCAGATCCCCACCTTCACCCCAATAGAGCAGTTCCTCAACGCCATCATCAACGGCGTGGCTCTCGGGGCGGTTTATGCCCTATTGGCGCTGGGCTTCGTCATCATCTTCAAAGCCACTCAGGTCGTGAACTTCGCCCACGGTTCGCTAGCGGCGGTCGGGGCGTTTCTGGTTGCTTCCTTTGCGACCGTACTCAACATCCCCGGCCGGTTCATCCCCTCGGCCCCGCAGTGGCTTCGATGGAGCCTGTCGGCGATCTGCGCGTTGGGGGCGGCAGCGCTGGTGGGTCTGCTGGTCGAACGAGTCTTCATCAGGCCCATGGTGGGGGAGCCGCTCTTTTCGGTGGCGATCATCACCATCGGGGCTGACATCATCATCCGCACCATCAACGACGACTTCGTCGGACAAGGGGCCCGCAGACTCGGAGACCCGGGGGGTATCAATGTCGTCCAGCTCGGGAATCTCCGCATCAACCAGACCCAACTGGTCACTGTCGGAGTCTCGGTCATCTGTTTCGTATTGGTTGCATGGTTCTTCCGAAGCCGGATGGGAGTGGCCATGCGGGCCACCGCCTTCGATCAGGAGGCGGCCCAGGCGCAGGGGATCAACGTGGGCCGGATCTTCGCGATTGCCTGGGCGATCGGTGCCGTTCTCGCAGCCGTCGCCGGGATCTTTTCGTCACTGGCCCCCCGGGCTAACGGGGTGTCCAACACGACCGCCTTCGTTGTCTTTCGAGCCTTTCCAGCCGTCATCATCGGCGGTCTCGACTCGGTCGTGGGGGCGGTGGTGGCGGGCTTTCTGGTCGGCATCGCCGAGATCGTCGTCGGCACCTACTCGGCTCCCTACGCCGGAACGCTCGGGGTCGGATTTGGGAACGTGGTGCCATATCTCCTGATGCTGGTCTTTCTCCTGTTCCGTCCCTACGGCCTGTTCGGGACACAGGAGATTCGCAGAGTATGAGAGGACGTCCCCTCCTCTTCACGACCTATCAGGCGGATGCCGCCATCCTTCCCACCACCACCAAGAAGGTGATGATGGGGTTGTTATTGGCCCTGGCCATCACCTTGCCACTGCAACTGGTTCCCGGGTTGAAGTGGCTGGGTCAGAACGAGTGGATGGTCATCCTCGGCCAAGCGATGATCTTTGGGGTTGGTGCCCTTGGGTTGAACATCCTCACCGGACTAGCGGGCCAGGTTTCACTGGGTCACGCCTTCTTCATGGGGGTGGGCGGTTATACCGCCGTAATTCTCGGCGGCGAGCAAACAGCAACCTTGGTGGGGTACGGCCTCCCGATGTGGATCTGGCTTCCGGCCGCCGGTGTCGTTGCTGCCCTGGTCGGTATGCTGGTCGCTCCCACCGCGGTCCGGGTTCGTGGGCTCTATCTGGCCTTCGTGACCATCGGTCTCGTATTCGTAGGCGATCACATCTTTCGCAACGTCCGTAACGTCAGCGGTGGGCCCAGCATCGGAAGAGAGTGGCCACCGCTCGAACTGCGGCTCTGGAAGGAAGAACAGCCTCTCGTCAGCTTCGAGGCGGACGGACCCTGGTTTGGGATCGAACTGTCCAGCCAGGCCAAGAAGTACCTGTTTCTTCTTTTGCTCCTGGTGATCTTTGCCCTGGCCCACAAGAACATTGCCAGAAGCAGATTGGGGAGAGCCTTTGCAGCAGTCCGCGATCGCGACATCGCCGCCGAGGTCATGGGAGTCAACGAGGTTCGTTATAAGGCGCTGGCCTTTGCAGTCTCCTCATTCTTTGCCGGGGTAGCGGGAGCGTTGCTGGCTTCGTACTTCGGAAGCCGGATCCCTGAGGCATGGGACTTGCTGCTGTCGGTGCAATTCATCGCCATCATCCTGATTGGGGGAGCCGGAACCACCGCTGGGGCGATCCTGGGGTCCTTCTTTGTGATCTTGGTGCCCCGCATCGTGCAAAACCTAACGCGTTGGATGAGCGATTTGACCGAAGGCGAAGGCCTGTTGTCCAGCCTCGCCAACTTCATCCTCTCCACTGGCCCTACCGACTTTGGCCTGGTCGGCACCAGCGCCATCGGGCCTGGCTTATCCGTGTTCCAGCTCAATCTGGTTCTGTATGGTCTTCTCATTGTGATCTTCCTGGTCTTCGAGCCATTGGGGCTGTTCGGAGTCTGGCTGCGAGTCAGGAACTACTGGAAAGGCTGGCCCTTCACGTATTGAAGTCTTGGTACCCGGTACCAAGTGACCGGTAATGGACATAGACAGAGGAGGAAGGATGAGAGAAAGACAAAGGTCGCTGGCGTTAGCCGCGGTCCTGGCGCTGGTGATCGTTGCCTGTGGAGGAGGTGGGGCTACGACCACAACCACGGCCGCTCCCACCACCACAGCGACTACCGCTGCTCCCACGACCACTGAAACCACGGCGGCGGCGATCGCCTTCGATATCGGAGTCGACGAGACGACGATTCATGTGGGTCTTCTGGCCGACCTGACCGGGATCTTCTCGCCGCTGGTGCAGGACATCGTGGCTGCCCAGGAGGTTTATTGGGATCTCGTGAATGAGGCCGGCGGCATCGGCGGTAAGACGGTGGAACTCAACATCGTCGACACCAACTACAACGTCGACCAGCATCGCACCCAGTACGAGGCCATCCGCGAAGAAGTGGCGATCATCAGCCAGTCGACCGGCTCCCCGCACACGGCCGGGGTCATCGATCTGATGCTGGAAGACGACATCGTCGCCATCCCGCTTTCGTGGTACTCGGGCTGGCAGGATCCCGCCTTCGACCAAAGCGCGGCTCTCGAGTTGGGTACCAACTACTGCTTCGAAGGCATGAATGTGGTGGAGTTCATGTCGGAACTGTTTGAAGAGCAGAACGGTGCAGCTCCTACTTGGGCAGTTATCAGCTTCCCCGGTGAATATGGCCAGGATGGCGCCTTCGGTGCCAAACACGCCATCACGGAGTTGGGTCTCGAGCTCGTATATGACGGTGAGGGCCAGGTAACGCCTCCCGGTGATGACGTCGATACGACTGTG
>JAICND010000019.1 GCA_025929005.1 Acidimicrobiia bacterium | reverse complement strand
CCGCCGTTGTGATAGTGGTGGGGGAGGTTCATGAAATTTACGAGGAAATAGTCCTTCCAGTCATCGGCGCCTGAATACACTGCTGGGTAGAGACAGGACACCGGATAGGGGCGGTTGATTCCTACTCCCCATAGGAAGTCGAAGAGCCTCTGCTGTTTAGCGTCGTCGAGAAGACCATGGTGCGCCGCGAGCAGGTTGCCAAGCACGTCGCATCTCCAGGAGAAGTCAAAGGGCGTTACCTGAGACAGGAGATATCGGGCTTCGCCTACCGAATACCGACCACTGGCCGAACCGGCCAGATCCATGAGTTGACGGGCGGTGGGCCAGAAGAGATCGACGATACGTGCGCCTATCAGCTTTCCCTGCGCGTCCCAACTCCCGCCATCGCCCCCTAACGCAGTGACGAGGCTGGCCGTATCCAATGAAGCCCGATACCAGAGCACCTCGTCGTAGAGGACGTTGTAGCTCCGAGGGAAGAGGTCCATCCAATCCGATGACTCCGGGATCTCGATGAGGCCATCGTTATTGGAATCGTGAGCCGAAAGCCAGGCCATTGCTTTCTCGATTGCCGGCAGCAACTCGACGGCGAACGCCTTGTCGCCAACGAAGAACGCAAAGCGAATGGCTCCGATCACAAACCACAGGACCGAGTCGATGGATGCGATACCGCCGATACCCGAGTAATCGGGCCTTTCTCCATCGATCATGACGAATGCCGGGATCTGGCCGGAAGGGGTCTGATGACGAGCCAACAGCCGAAGAGTGGCGGCGAACGCCTCGATGAATTCTCCATCGTCAAGTGTCATGCTCCACAACCCGGCGATGGTGCCGTCGCGCGCCCAGACCGAGGCGTAGTTGGCATCTTCCAAACCGAGTTGGTTGTCGCTGAGCGAGGCAGCGGTGAAGCCGAGAGGTGTGACATTGCGCCGGAGGGAGTCGATCGCCTGGACCAACCCTTCATCGCACAGATCGGCACTGGCAGCAGCTGGGGGAAGGTTGAGAAAACGGTCGATGGCAGCGATGAGACCCTCGCCATCCTGGCGCCGCAACCTCTCGATCGACCACGCCGGGTCCGGCGCTTTGCTGGCGAGATGAGTCTCGAGGAACAGTCCTACCGAGGAGGGCATGATGAGGAATTCGTCGGCCAAATGGCGAATTACCCCTGATAACGAACCGCGGGGAGCGTTGGTGACCTCTTCCTGGGCGGGCAGGCGCAAGATCCAATCACCTCCCTGACCTACCAGGTAATCGCCCTCGATCGGCTCGGTGAGCTGTGAGGTTTCGGCAACCCAGGCGATCAGCAATTCGGGACGGTGGTTGCCAATCCTGTCCCTGAGTCGCCAACGATCTTCCTCGAGCAGAGATTGCCAGAGGGTGACGTCAACTGCCAGCAGCTTTACTGGGAGCGGGGGTCCCCCAGGAGTTGTCATGTGCTTACCGTAGTAAATCGGGGTGCTTCGACCACCTGACCGCCTCTGTTACGCTGGTCTCCCGTGACCAAGTACGTGTTCGTCACGGGTGGCGTCGTTTCTTCGCTCGGCAAGGGCATAACCGCCGCCTCGCTTGGCCGCCTCCTTCGAGCCCGCGACCTTCGCGTCGTCAACCAAAAGCTCGACCCGTACATCAACGTCGATCCCGGAACGATGAACCCTTTCCAGCACGGCGAGGTCTTCGTCACCGACGACGGTGGTGAGACCGACCTCGATCTCGGGCATTACGAGCGCTTCACAGGCGAGAACCTCCGTCGTACTTCCAACGTGACAGCAGGGTCGGTCTACCTGTCGGTAATCCAAAAAGAACGCAGAGGCGATTATCTCGGTGACACCGTGCAGGTGATCCCCCACATCACCAACGAGATCAAATCTCGCATCCGCAAGGTCGGAGGCGAAGGCGTCGATGTAGTGATCACCGAAGTAGGAGGAACGGTCGGTGACATCGAAAGCCTGCCGTTCCTCGAGGCGATCCGCCAGCTCGGCAACGACATCGGCCGGCAGTCGGTGATGTATCTACACGTCACCCTGGTCCCTTACATCTCGTCGTCCGAGGAGTTAAAGACCAAACCCACCCAGCATTCGGTCGCCGAACTCCGCAGCCATGGAATTCATCCCGACGTCATCGTGGTTCGGTCTGACCGGCCCATCGATGACCAGGTGCGGCGCAAGATCTCCTTGTTCTGCGACGTCCCTCCCAAAGCGGTGATCGCCGCACCCGATGCCCGTGACATTTACGAGGTCCCCATCCTGCTTCATCAGGGGGGACTTGATGCGGTGGTGTGCGAACGCCTCGGCATCACCGCTCCTCCAGCGGAACTGGCGGGATGGACGGAAATGGTCCGTCGCGCTACCGAAGCGAGTCAGAAAGTGACAGTCGGAATCGTGGGGAAATACGTGGATCTGCCGGATGCCTACCTATCGGTGGTTGAGGCTTTGCGGCACGGAGCCGCCTTCCACGGGCATCAACTCGATCTTCGTTGGATCCCCTCCGAAGAGCTGACCGGGATGCTGGCCGCCAGTTATTTGGAAGGGGTCGATGGGGTGGTTGTGCCAGGCGGCTTTGGTTCCCGCGGAGTCGAGGGAAAGATCCAAGCCATCCGCCATGCTCGCGAGGACGGCATTCCGTTTCTTGGGCTCTGTCTGGGTCTCCAGTGTGCCGTGATCGAGATCGCCCGATCTGTCATGGGACATCCTGACGCCAACTCAACCGAGTTCGACCCCACCACCGTGCACCCGGTCATTGACCTGATGGAAAGCCAGCAGGATGTTGCCGACATGGGAGGAACCATGCGGCTCGGCCTCTATCCGGCCAGGCTGGTCGAGGGCAGCCAGGTGCGAGCGCTCTATGGACAGGAAGTGGTGTACGAACGCCACCGTCACAGATGGGAAGTGAACAACCGGTATCGCAAGGATCTGGAGGCGGCAGGTGTGTTGTTGTCAGGATTGTCGCCCGACGACAACCTGGTCGAGTTCATCGAGCTTCCCTCACATCCGTTCTTTGTGGGCACCCAGGCCCACCCCGAGTTTCGATCGCGGCCCGACCATCCCCACCCGCTCTTTGCCGGACTAATCGAGGCTGCAATTCGTCACCGTCGCACCCGGATCGAAACTGAAGAGGTCGACCTTGATGCTCTCGCGAGGGCCCGGGGTGCGGGGTGATCGTCGGCATTCCCCGCGAGATCAAAACTGCTGAGTATCGGGTCGCCATCACGCCGGTCGGCGTTCGCGAGTTAGTCGACCGGGGCCACCAGGTTGTCATTGAGAAACACGCCGGTGAGGGCTCAACCATCCATGACAGCGAATACGCCGAACAAGGCGCCACCATCCTCGACGAGGCGAGCGACGTCTTCGCCACCGCAGAACTCATTCTCAAGGTCAAAGAACCGCAGGCAGTCGAGGTTGCCATGTTGCGTCAGGGCCAGACGTTGTTCACCTACCTTCACCTTGCTGCCTACCCGGCCCTGGCCAAAGGGCTCATGGAACGCGGGGTGGTTGCAGTCGCCTATGAGACCGTGCAACTCTCGGACCGGACCCTCCCCTTGCTGGCACCTATGTCCGAGATCACCGGTCGTATGGCGACCCAGGCGGGCGCCTACTTCCTGGAGAAGGGCCAGGGCGGACGGGGTGTCCTGCTCGGAGGCGTGACCGGCGTACACCCGGCCCGAGTGGTGGTGATCGGCGGAGGGATCGCCGGCGCCAACGCGGCGGCCATCGCGGTCGGGATGCAGGCCGAGGTGGTCGTTCTCGATCGAGATCTGGCAAGGTTGCGATGGCTTGACTCGATCTACCAAGGCCGGCTTGTCACGGTAGCGTCTAATCGGCTCACCATCGAGAACGAGGTTCTCAATGCCGACCTCGTGATCGGGACTGTCCTGGTTCCCGGCGCCGCCGCCCCCAAGCTCGTCTCCGAGGACATGGTGAGGGCCATGAAACGTGGGGCGGTCCTCGTGGACGTGGCCATAGACCAGGGGGGCTGTTTTGCCACCAGCCGGGAAACGACCCACGAAAATCCTGTCTACTTCGTACACGACGTACTCCATTACGCGGTCGGCAACATTCCGGGGGCCGTGCCGCACACCTCCACATACGCCCTCACCAACGCCACCTTGCCCTACGCCCTGGCGTTGGCCGACCAGGGCGTTGCGGGGGCGATCGACCAGCACCCGGAGCTGGGCGGTGGTGTGAACGTTGTGGACGACCAGATCACCCACCCTGCCGTCGCCGCCAGCCTCGGCGTTGGCTTTATGAGCCCCGAGGTGGCGCTGGCCGGCAGGTGAGCGACCTGGTCGATGGTCTCAATGAGTACCTATCGACCCTGGTCGTTGATCGGGGCCTAGCCAACAACACAGTGTTGGCTTATCGACGCGATCTTGAGGATTACGTGTCGTTTTTGGGGGGAATCGACCCGCAACCTTCTGATGTCGACCGGTATGCGGGTGTGCTCACCGAGCGGGGCCTGGCTCCGGCCACGATTGCACGCAAGTTGGCAGCCGTGAAGGGTCTCCACAGGTTTCTGGTGACCGAAGGCCGAAGCGAGACCGACCCCACCCGGCTCCTCCCGGCAGTACGCCGCGCTGACCCGTTTCCTAAGGCCCTGGCGGTTCATCAAACGATTGCACTGGTGGAGGCGCCTGACTTATCTACGGTGGCTGGTCGCCGCGACCGGGCGCTGCTCGAATTCCTCTATGGCACCGCGGCAAGGGTCTCGGAGGCCGTTGAACTGGCTCTCGGGGACCTCGACCTGGATGAGAGGACGGTACTCCTGACGGGTAAAGGTAACCGGCAACGCCAGGTGCCCCTGGGTGGGGCGACGGTTGACGCCATCACGCATTGGCTCCCTGATCGTTCGCGTCTGGCGGCAGGGGTCCGGCGCCCCGATTCCGTGGATCGAGACGCCGTCTTCCTCAATCTGCGCGGGCGACGGCTGAGCCGTCAGTCGGCCTTCCGGATCGTGCGCGCCCACGCCGCTCGTGTGGGGATTGACCCAGCCGCAGTGTCACCACACACCCTGCGCCATTCTGCCGCCACTCACATGGTCGAGGCCGGGGCCGACCTTCGCTCCGTTCAGGTGCTGCTGGGGCACGCTAAGATATCCACAACCCAGGTTTACACGAGGGTTTCCCCTCAACATCTGGTCGAGATCTTTTTCGAGTCCCACCCGAGAAGCCGATGACTATCGATCTTGAATCCGCACGCACCCAGCTAGAACAAGCCAAGGTTCGTCTCATTCGCCAGCTCTCCGAGCTGGGCTCCGAAGAAGATGGTGACTTGCGCTCTGACATGGTGTTTGGTGACGGCTTTGCCGACGCCGGAGCGGCCACCGCCGAAAGGACAGAGGTCCTCGGGTTGGTGGAGACGCTCAAAGGTCAGCTCGACGGGGTGGAGGCCGCCCTGGCCCGTATCGCCAATGGTGGCTACGGCATTTGTGCCAACTGCGGCAAGGAGATTCCGGCGGCGAGGATGGAAGCTCGCCCCGAGTCGGTTTATTGCGTCGACTGCAAGTCGAAGCGCTCCTGACCGCGCGGCCTCAACCGATGGGACAATCCAGCTGGCGTCACCTGGCCGCCCGGCTGCTTGATGTTCTGACTTCCCGACCACTGACAGGCGATGAGGAAATTGAGGTCAGGGAGTGGCTTCGACCCCCAGAGGTTGAAGCGTTTTTCGACCAGTCGGTGGCTGATCAGAGGCATGGACTGAGTTGCGCACGATTTGTGGCAACCCGCCAGCCCTATCGGGAGGATCTGGTCAGATCGGCCCTGCTTCACGACCTTGGGAAACGACATGCTCGCTTGGGCCCGATCGGCCGCAGCGTCGTGACCGGATGGTCGAAGCTGGGAGGCAGGACCAAAGGCCGGGCCTATCTCTACGTACAGCATGGTGACATCGGTGCCCGCGAACTCGAAGGGATGGGGGTCGAGGCCCTCGTGAGCGACTTCGCCCGCCATCACCACGCGGAGAGACCCCCGTCGATACCTGCAGGGGACTGGGATTTGCTACAAACGGCGGATCGAGCTCGAACCAAATCGTGAGGCGTGAGTCAGAAAAGACCCAGGTCGTTGCCTTACGGGGGCGTGCGCGGCAGACTCCTTCTCGCGTCGCACGTCTCACGCCTCACGTCCCATGAGTTACCACGTCACCACCACCGTCTTTGAGGGCCCCTTAGACCTCCTGCTCTCGCTGATCAATCGCCATCAGGTTGACATCGCCGCCCTCAACCTCACCGATTTGGTCACCGAGTATCTCGGCTATCTCGACGAGATGCGTCAACTGGATCTCGATGTGACCAGCGAGTTCCTGCTTATCGCCGCCACTCTCATCCAGCTCAAAGCGCACCGGCTCCTGCCGTCGCGGACCGATGTCGACATCGACGAGGAGCTTGCCTTGATGGAGGAGCGCGATCGGCTCCTTTCAAGGCTCTTGATGTGCGTGACGTTCAAGGATGTGGCGGCCGTGCTTCTGCGCCGCATGCAGGAGACCGGCCGGACGGTGCCTCGGATATCCGGAATGGATCAAACACTTACGACTCCGCCCCCCATGGTGGAACTGCCCGTCGATTCCAGGGGTTTGGCGCAGGTGGCGGGGCGGGTGTTCGCCAGGGCAGTGGCAGAACCGGATCTCGACCATCTCGATCTCGACCTCCCCTCGATCGAAGCGGCCATAGCGGAAATCTCGTCGCGAGTAGAACAGGCTGCGGTGTCTACCTTCGATGACCTGGTAGCGCACTGCAATCGGCCCGTTGAGGTCGCCGCCTTCTTTCTGGCGCTGCTCGAACTGGTCCGCTGGGGCATGATCGAAGTCGAGCAACGAGATTGGCTGGCTCCTATCTCCGTCCGGATGCGCCTCGACCCGACCGCTGCAGAGAGCTTCAAGTGATCTCGTTGCAGGCGGCACTGGAGGCGATCCTCTTCGTGACCGAAGCCCCAGTACCGGTCGAAGAGCTGGCAGAGGTACTCGAGATCTCTCGAGAACAGGTAGGCGAGGAGCTTGATCGGCTCGGCAACGATCTCGCCCAACGGGGGAGCGGCCTTGTCCTCCGCCACGCTGCCGGCGGGGTCCGGCTTCACTCCCATCCGGAGGCCTATCCCTATCTCGAGCGATTCTCCTCATCGGCAACGGCGCGCAAGATTTCAGCTGCCTCCCTCGAAACCTTGGCAGTGATCGCCTACCGCCAACCCGTCTCACGAGGCCAAATCGCTGAGATACGCGGAGTCGACTCCGACTCAGCGATTCACACCCTCGAACGACTGGGGCTTGTGGAAGAGGCAGGACGGCTTCCGGGTCCGGGCAACCCGGCCGTCTACAGGACCACCGGGCTGTTCATGGAAAAGCTTGGGATCAACCAGATGTCGGAGCTACCTCCTCTCGCAGACTACGTGCCTCCGGCGGAAGTAGTGGAGGCGCTTGAGGAGACATTTCGGCCGGGCGGATGATTCAGCCGCCGGCACCGCAACGACTGCAAAAGGCTATTTCGGCGGCCGGGTTGATGTCGAGGCGAGCCGCCGAGAGTCTCATCGCAGCGGGTCGAGTGACCATCGATGGCCGGCTGGCCAAGCTGGGTGATCGGGTCGATCCGAACCGTCAGCGAGTCGAGGTTGACGGAGTGCCGTTGCCGATCGCTCCAGACCGGGTCACCTACCTCCTCTTCAAACCGCAGGGAGTCGTCTCCACTGCTGACGATCCCGAAGGCCGGCCGACCGTAACCAGTTTCGTCCCCGAGCTCCCAAGGGTTGTCCCGGTGGGTCGGCTCGACATCGACAGCGAGGGGCTGATCCTCCTCTCCAACGACGGTGAGCTCACATTGCGGGTCACCCATCCGCGCTACGCGGTCACTAAGACTTATCTAGCCGAGGTCACCGGCAAGCCGACCAAAAAAGCCTTGGCAAGTTTGAAATCCGGGGTAGAACTCGATGACGGGGACGCCCGGGCTCTGCGAGTACGGATCGTGGGAGGGGTTGGTGATCGCAGCCTGGTGGAGTTGATCCTGGCCGAGGGTCGCAACCGCGAGGTGCGCCGAATGCTGGCAGCCGTCGGGTATCCGGTACTCCGGCTGGTACGTACCGCCATCGGACCATTGACGGACCCGAAACTCAGACCCGGCAAGTGGCGCCAGCTCAGCCCGACCGAGGTTTCTGCCCTCTACAGAGCCGCCGAGCCGCCGCCCCCCTCTGCGTAACCTGTCATCGTGGACCTTCCTCCTCAGCTGGAAGTGGCAGTGCGCGCAGGCCCAGTGTCTGCAGTCGTCCGCCCACCTGGATCCAAGAGCCTGACCAACCGGGCACTGGTGACAGCCTCGCTGGCGAGAGGTGTGAGCCGAATTCACGATCCTCTCGAAGCCGACGACACCCAGGCGATGCGCCAAGGTCTGCGATCGCTCGGTGTTTCCATCGATGACAACGACAACCCGTGGCTCGTGCTGGGCGGCGGCGGCCAGCTCCTAGCACCGGTAGGCGAAGTCGATGCCGGCGAAGCGGGCACGGTCGCACGTTTTCTGACAGCAGTGGCGGTACTGGCACCACGAGCCGTGACCATCGATGGAAGGGGCCGGCTGCGCCTGCGCCCGATGGAAGAGCTGGTGGTCGCTCTGGAAAGCATGGGTGTGAAGGTCACGCACCAATCAGGCCACCTGCCCATAACGGTTGGGGGTGGTGGCTTGAAGGGGGGCCGGGTGGAAGTTGATCCCTCTCGTTCCAGTCAGTTCGTCAGCGCCCTTCTCCTAGTCGCCCCCATGGCAGCCACCGATACCGAGGTGGTTATGACAGCTCCGCCTGTATCGCGCCCTTACCTCATCTCAACGCTTGAGGTGATGACGGCGTTCGGAGCGGAAGTCGAGGATGCTGGCGACAGCTTCCGCGTGGCGGCCACCGGCTACAGGTCAGCCCACTTCGAAGTCGAGGCCGATGCCAGTGCAGCCGTCTATCCGCTGGTGGCCGCTGCAATCACTGGCGGCATTGTGGCGATCGACGGCATTCCGGAAACTTCGACCCAACCTGACTTGGCCTTGCTGCCTGTGCTGAAGGCCATGGGTTGCACTGTCACCCGCCACCCTCACCGGATCGTCCTTAGTGGTCCTGAAGAGGGATTGAAAGCGATCGATGTCGACATGAATGGCGCTCCGGATGCGGCTGTGGTGGCGGCGGTTGCCTGTCTCTTTGCGGACGGCGAAAGCAGGATCCGCAACATCGGCAATCTTCGACTCAAGGAAAGCGATCGTCTGACGGCGCTGGAAGTGGAGCTGACCAGGGTTGGAGGTAAAGCACGGGTCGAAGGCGACGACCTCGTGATACAACCCGGCTCTTTGGTCCCCACCCTCGTGAAGACCTACCGAGATCATCGAATCGCCATGGCGTTCGCTCTCGTGGGCTTGCGTCAATCAGGAATCGTCATCGACGGGCCTGATTGCGTCGCCAAAACATGGCCGACATATTTTGACGTTCTAGCTCGTCTGTGATCATCGCCATTGATGGGCCGGGTGGTTCGGGCAAGTCGACGGTGAGTCGGCGACTGGCGGAGCGTCTCGGGTGGAATCATCTCGACACGGGGGCGTTTTACCGGGCGGCAACGCTTGCTGCGCTGCGGGCCGGGGCCGACCCCGAGGATGAGGAAGCGGTCATGGGAGCTGTCACTGGTCGCCGCTTCGACCAGAAGGACGGACAGATGCTGCTGGACAGCGAGAACGTATCGACCGCCATCCGGTCCGCCGAGGTCACTGCGGCGGTAAGTGCAGTGTCCTCTCATCCGGAGCTGCGGCGGCTGCTGGTGCGAGAGCAGCGCAAGTGGGTAGCAGGCAAAGGTGGCGTCAACACGGTGGTGGAGGGCCGCGACATCGGGACCGTGGTCTTCCCGGCGGCGCATCTAAAAGTGTGGCTTGAGGCCAGTCCGGCCGAAAGGGCTCGGCGCCGGGCGGCGGAGATCGGGAGCGATCTCCAGGTTGTCGAGGCGGACCTGGCCCGGCGAGATCAGGCGGACGCGGGCAGGGCGGTGTCTCCCCAACAGCCCGCGTTCGATGCCTTGCACCTCGATACCACCGGGCTCGAGGTCGATGCCGTTGTTGAACGAATCCTCGATCTG
>JAICND010000226.1 GCA_025929005.1 Acidimicrobiia bacterium | reverse complement strand
GTGAGGGTGGAAAAGAAGGGAAACCTGGCTAACCGGCTTTTTATCACCTAGACCCGTCGAAAAACGACGGGTCTAGGTGATAAAAAGCCGGTTAGCCAGGTTTCCCTTCTTTTCCACCCTCACGTCGGTCAGGCCAAGCCACGTCGCCATGGTCTCGAGCTCGGTGAGGAGAGGAAGGGCTACCCGGGCCGGGTCCACTCCGTCCTCGGTGTAGGCCGCCCGCACCAAAAGCGTTCCCGCCTGCCGGTCGGCTTTGAGATCAACTCGACCTACCAGCTCACCATCAAGCAGGATTGGAAACACGTAGTAGCCCCAGACCCGCTTGGCAGGTGGGGTGTATATCTCGATCCGGTAATGGAAGTCGAACAGGCGCTCGGCTCGCGGCCGGAACCAAACCACCGGGTCAAAAGGGCACAACAACGCCAAACCTCGGACCGCTCGAGGGAGCCGCGCCTCCGGATCTGCGTAGACCGGACCCTTCCATCCATTGACCTCGATTTCCTCGATGGCTCCCGTCGCGGCCAGCCGAGATAGGAGCGGCGCTGCAACCTGGGGCTTGAGGCGGTAGTAATCGGCCAGGTCATGAACCGTCCCCACCCCGTGGTGTCGCGCCGCCAGCGTCAACAGCTCCCGAAGACTCTCGTCGGGATCGACCCGGCGCCTCACCACCGCTGGAGGTAGCACGCGTTCTGGCAGGTCGTATCGCCGAATGAAATTGTCGCGGTCGCGAATGGTGAGCTGACCCGTGAAGAAGAGCGCCTCCAACGCCAGTTTTGCATCGGACCAATCCCACCACGGTCCCCGCACCGCGTTGGCATGGTTGTCGAGGTCAGCAGGACGGAGCGGACCCCTCTTTTTCACCTCGGCCAGAACCTCAGCCATGGTTTCACCGTTCTCGGACATCCAGCGATCCATGCTCGGCCAGTGCCAGTTCTTTTCCATCCGATAACGAAAAAGAGGCCAGCGTTCAACGGGAAAGAGAGCCGCCTCGTGGGCCCAGTACTCCACCATCTCCCCCGACTTCCAACCCAGCCAGTCGGCCAGCTCCTTCGGGTAATTGCCAAGCCGCGCAAAGAACGGCAGGTAGTGGGCCCGCGCGACAACGTTTACCGAGTCGAGCTGCACCACCCCTACCCGATCAACCACCCGACGAAGGTGGCGGACATCGATCCGGCCTCGGGGTCGCGATTCCGCAAACCCTTGCGCGGCCAGAGCGATACGGCGTGCTTGCGGGATAGTGAGACTACGCACGGGCTCGACGAGGCTAGACCCCTTCCCCTGCTGTTCGGAGACGGGCGCTTTCCGGATTGACCGTTACCCTCCCGGGCGATGGTCCCCCGCTACTCCTTGCCCGAGATGGCGGCTGTCTGGTCCGAGACCCGCAAGCTCGCAGCCTGGAAACAAGTCGAAGCCCTCGCCGTAGAGGCCTGGGCTCACCTGGGAATAGCACCCTCGTTTGCGGCGGAGCAAGTTCACGCCGCGCCGGTACCGACCCCCGAGCAGGTGGCCGAACGGGAACGGGTGACCGATCACGACATGGCAGCTTTTGTCGATGTGCTGGCCTCGTCGGTGGCCACGGGTGGGGAGTGGGTGCACTACGGACTTACCTCGTCGGATGTTCTCGACACAGCTGGTGCGGTGATCCTGACCGAGTCAACCGATCTGCTGTTGTCAGCCGTCAGCGCTCTCTTTGAGACTGTCCGTCGCCTCGCCTTGGAGCATCGGCAGACATACATGGTGGGACGGACCCATGGCATGTGGGCCGAGCCGACCTCTTTCGGATTGAAACTGGCCACCTGGGCATTCGAATTGGCGCGCGGCCATGATCGGCTGGTGGACGCCCGGCGTCAGATCGCGGTGGGGAAGATCTCCGGAGCTGTCGGCACCTATGCCCACACTCCCCCAGTTATCGAATCGTTCGTGTGCGAACGCCTCGGACTCGCCTCCGAGGCGGCCTCGACCCAGGTGATCCCCCGGGACCGCCATGCCCACTACCTTGCTGTTCTCGCCCTGACCGGGGCGTCCCTGGAACGATTCGCCACCGAAATCCGTCATCTCCAACGCAGCGAGATCGCCGAGGTGCAGGAGTCTTTCCGCTCGGGTCAAAAGGGTTCATCTGCCATGCCTCACAAGAGGAACCCGATCATTTCCGAACGGATTACCGGAATGGCCCGATTGCTCCGGGGCTACGCACAGGTTGGTCTGGAGAACGTCGCGCTGTGGCATGAGCGCGATATCAGCCACTCTGCGGCGGAACGGGTTGTACTGCCCGATGCTTCCCTGGCTCTTTACTACATGCTGGTGCGCTTTCGTACCCTGGTGGATGGTCTCCTGGTCGATTCGAGGCGAATGCAGGAGAACCTCGACGCAACGCTTGGCCTG
This sequence comes from Acidimicrobiia bacterium, assembly GCA_025929005.1. Lineage (GTDB taxonomy): Bacteria > Actinomycetota > Acidimicrobiia > Spongiisociales > ZC4RG35 > JAICND01. Next base: position 1,541 of record JAICND010000226.1, on the reverse strand, counting down.
GTATTCAGTCAAGCTGTGCTGCTAGCCCTGGTTGAAGGGGGCCTCTCCCGGGACGACGCCTACCGGATCGTCCAAGAAGACTCACAAAGGGCCTGGGAAGAGCACCGGGCCCTCCGCCAGGTACTCGAGGCGGATGAGAGGATCGCCTTGACGCCGAGTGTCCTCGACGGCTGTTTTAGCACCGAGAGGTTCCTTGCCAGGAGCGCGGTGGTCTTCGACAGGCTGGGCGCCATAACGCTCGACCGGACGAGCTGAGATGGAAACACCTTTCGTCGCAGCTTCGTACTCCGACATCCTTCACCTGCTGGTAACGCTCGCAGTCCTACTTGCCACTGCCCGACTGTTGGGCGAGGTCTCCCAGCGTCTCGGGCAACCAAGCGTCATTGGCGAGATTCTCGCCGGGGTGCTCTTAGGACCCTCCTTATTGGGTTTGTTTGCCCCGGGTCTGGCGTCGTGGGTGGTGCCACAGACCGCTGTCGAGGGGTACCTCCTGGAGCTCGTCGCCCTGATCGGAGTGATGTTTCTCCTCATCATTACCGGCTTCGAGACCGACCTTGGCCTGATCCGTCGGCGGGCCCGAACGGCGCTCGGGGTGGCGGTAGGAGGACTGATCCTTCCCTTGGTCTCGGGTCTGGTTCTCGGTCTTGTGTTTCCTGTTGACTTGTTGCCGGCTCCAGATCAGCGGCTTCTGTTCGCTCTCTTTCTGGCCACGGCCATGTCGATTTCAGCCATACCGGTTTTGGCCAAAGTGCTCATCGACCTGCGTCTGATGAGGCGCGACCTGGGCCAAACAATGCTCGCCGCCGGGATGATTGACGACATCACGGGATGGACCCTGCTCGGCGTGGTGGCCGGTCTCGCCAGTGCCGGTCGGCTGGAAGCCGCCACCGTCCTGAGGACCCTATCGATGGTCGTGCTCTTCATGGTGGCCACGATCACTATTGGCCGGTTTCTGGTCCGTAAGAGCCTTGACCTGGTGCAGGACCGGATGCGAAGCCGCGACCGCCTCCTCACCCTTGTGGTGGTTCTGGCCTTCGGCTGGGGGGCACTGACCCAGGCGATGCGGCTGGAACCGATGATCGGAGCCTTTGCTATCGGAATCCTGTTCGGTCAGTCGCCACGTCTGCCCACCGACGTTCACCGCAAGCTGGAGGCGGTCTCACTTGGGATCTTCTCTCCGATCTTTTTTGCGGTGGTCGGTCTAAAGGTCGATGTCCGTCTCTTGACCGAACGGCGGCTGCTTCTGCTCGCCGGAGCGGTGGTGGGAGTGGCGACCTTTGGCAAGGTGGTCGGGGCGTATCTCGGGGCGCGACTTCTCAGTGGTCAATCTCATTGGAACTCCCTGGCGTACGGTGTCGGCCTCAACGCCAGGGGTGCCGTCGAGATCATCGTGGCAACCCTCGGTCTCTCCCTTGGAATCCTGACCCAACAGGTCTTCAGCATGATCGTTCTAATGGCGATGGTCACCTCACTCGCCGCTCCCTTTGCCCTGCGGGCCATCCAGAACCGTATCCATCCCGAGGGCGAAGAACTCGAGCGCC
>JAICND010000357.1 GCA_025929005.1 Acidimicrobiia bacterium | reverse complement strand
TCTCTGGCTTTGGGTGAGGTCGGCTCCATGAACAGGAACAGCCCGAGGGGACTGATGATTGGTGTTACTGGATGGACCCGAGGTGACCCGGACGAGCGAACTGTCGCCATGTATGCAGGCAAGGCGGTCAATCTGTCGGCCCCAAAAGCCGCCAGTTCCGGCTCACGCTTGGCGAACTCAGCCCAGCTCACATCCGCCATCAGCCCTGCCACCGATCCAGGGCTGTGATCTGAATCAGATTGCCGCAGGTGTCGTTGAGAACCGCAATGGTCGAGCCGGTCACTTTGGTGGGCGCCATCGTGAACTCCGCCCCCAGCGGCTTCATCCGGTCGTACTCGCTCTGCACGTCGTCCACATAGAACATGGCCGCACGCTGTCCCTGCTCGAACAGCCCTTGCTGAAAGGCCTTGGCGACAGGGTTGTCGTTGAGGGCGAGCTGTAGCTCGACACCGTCAGGGTCCTCGGGCGAAGCGACGGTCAGCCATCGGAATGGTCCCTGGGTGAAATCGGCCTTCTTCACAAGACCGAGGACTTCGGTGTAAAAGCGCAGGGCTTGGTCCTGGTCGTCTACATAGATGGTGGTCAGCTTGATCTTCATGATGGTTGCTCCTTTCTGGGGCCCTCGTTGGCGGCTGGTCGGTTGGAATCCCGTTCCTGTCACCGTACGGAATCGACGCTCCGAGCGCTTCTTGAATCCTGATGGGTTGTCCCCTTCCAGGTTCCAACCGACCCTGCGGCATGTGGTACACCCACGCCGGGAATGACCGACGGGATTAAGGTCGGCCGGGCCCGCACTGGAGGTCCGAGATGTGGCTTGTGATAACCGCTTGGATCGCGGCATCCCTCGTCTTCTCGTCGTTCTTCATGAAGACGATGATCCCGCTGCGGATCGTCGCGATCGTCAGCAACATCGCCTTCATCACCTATGCCTTGTTGGGGATCAGATACGGCATCTTTGATCGGGTCTATCCCATCCTCGTCCTTCACGCGAGTCTGCTCCCGCTGAATTTCCTTCGACTTCGCCAGCTCACCCGGCTAACCAAAGCAGTGCACCAGGCAACCGATGAGGATGTGCTCCAGTCGCTTATTCCCTACATGAAAACCGAAGTGCATTCGCAGGGAACGGTGCTGTTCCGCCAAGGCGACCCGGCCGACCGGCTCTACCTGATCCAGGAAGGGAGCGTCCAGTTCCCCGAAATCGACAAGCGCATTGGCAAAGGGGAAGTCTTCGGCGAGGTGGGCTTGTTCGCTCCGCAGAGCGTTCGTGCCCTGACCGCGGTATGCGAGGAACCTTGTCGTCTCGCGGCGATCTCCCGAGACAAGGTGCTCGAGCTCTACTACCAAAACCCGAAGTTCGGCTTCTTCCTCATTCGCCTCGTCTCTGGTCTGGTTCTCGAGGACAGGCCTGGCGGTGCTGGCCTGCAAACGCGGTGACCTCCAGCGCCTCGCGTCACTCGAAACACGCGATGGGCTGGCGGAGTACGCTTCGCATCAGCTCCATGCCCATTTACGTAGATCGCCACAACGCCAGCGGCGCCAGCCGGGCGGATATGGCGGAGGCCCATCGGCGAGACCTAGAGGCCCAGACCGAGCATGGAGTCTCCTTCCTCGCCTATTGGTTCGATCCCCAACAGGGGCTTGCGTTCTGCCTGGTCGAAGCACCCAGCGGCGACGCGGTCGAAGAGGTACATCGGGTGTCCCACGGCAATGTCCCCTCCCAGATCATCGAAGTCGACCTGGAGGAGGTGCGGAGCTTCCTCGGCCGTACCTCCGACCCTGAATCGCCAGATCTAGTCGACAGTGGCTATCGCACCATCCTCTTCACAGATCTGGTCGGCTCTACTTCGATCTCGCTGGAGGTCGGGGATGTTCGAGCGATAGAACTGCTAGGCATCCACGATCGGATCGCCGCCGAGGCCGTCGCAGCGGAGGGAGGCAGGGTCGTGAAACACACCGGCGACGGGATACTCGCCTGCTTCGACCGGGTCGAGGGGGCGCTGCAGGCTGGGATTCGTATCCAACAGGAACTCGAGTTGGAGGCCCGCAAAGCCGACGCGGCTGAGGTCTTGGCCGTGCGAATCGGGATAAACCCAGGAAATCCTGTCGAGCGGTCGGATGACGTCTTCGGGGTGACGGTGGCGGTGGCGGCGAGGCTGTGTTCGTTGGCCGAGCCGGGCCAGATCCTCGTGTCCGGGGTGGTAAGGGAGTTGGTCGAAGACCCCGATCTATCGGCTCGGTTGTTTGATGGGGGCCGAAGGCCGATCCGGGGCCTCGAAAGCGCGTTGCACGTGTACCGGGTGGAGTGGCAAACGGTCTGAGGTCCGGAACGGCCGTTAACGGCCCGGAAGCATTTTCCATCCGTCCCTGGTGCTCAGGACGGCTTCAATTTGGCAACGACGGGCTCTGCGATCCCTTTCAGGGTGACGACAGGCAATTTTTTTTAAGGTGTAAATGTCGCTCTCCACGGCTGACCTCACGGCTTGCGTGACCACGACTTCACCGGCCCCCGGCTACGCCGGTCACGCGGGACGCCAGGTTCACGGTCCGCCCGAAGTAGTCCCGATCGTGTTCGACCTCGGTCGACGGACACATCGCCAAGATCCATGCCGGGCTGCTCGCCCAGGACGAGCTCGAACGGCTCATCGACCGACATCTCACCGGCTAACTATCACACCGACATGTTCCCGGCAAGGCGTCCTAACGCGATCCTCTCCGATCGCCCCGGGCGGGATTTGAACCCGTGACCTTCGCTGGCGGCGATTCCCGATAGC
>JAICND010000361.1 GCA_025929005.1 Acidimicrobiia bacterium | reverse complement strand
TCCGGCCTCATCCAGATCGACGCCCCCCTCGAACCGGGTGACTCGGGTGGTCCCCTGATCAACCGGGAGACCAGTCTCGGGGTGGGTGAGGGTCCACCGCCACTCCGACCCTGGTTGGCGTTCGGCCACTTGACGGGCGATATCGGCGATAACCGGCCCAAACCCTCCCAGCTCCCCCGGAGCCTCTGACAGTCCAGCCAACGTGGCCAAATCGACCCGGATATCAACCACCCCCCGCCGAGTGTTCTGTCCCGTCTGAGTACCTTCCAAGAGGTCTAAGAAGACGTCGGCGCGGAGCTGATCCATAGACCGGGTCCCGTCACCGGTCTTCAAGCTACGGGCCAACAGGCCGATCCGACCCAAGATGGCTTCGACCCGATCGGGTGCCAGACCCAACCCCAAAAGGTTGGCGGTCCCATCGAGAGTCGGTTCGATGATCACCCGACGCTCATCATGAGCCTGCCGATACCTCGAGACCGCATGATCGGGGTCGGCTTCCACACAGAGCCGGCGGAGAAGGGCGGCGATCTGGCCGGTAGTCAAACGACAGGCCCGACTGATAACCCCCTCCACCACCTGGCGGGCCGTCTCGGCCGGCAGATGCGAGGTCCCAGAAACCAGAACCCGGGCCCGACGCAGATCAATAAGACCATCCCGAAGCGCTTCCCACACCTGGGGCACCCGCGTCACCAGCTCCACGGCGAAACCAAGCTCGAAGTCGGCCGCCCGACGAGTCAAACAAAGGGCGGCCCGGATCTCAGCCGCGGCCGACTCGAACGCCAACTCGGCATCATCATCCAAATCGTTCATCAGATCCGATATCGACGTCATCGCCTCATACACCCGGGCCTGATAATGAGAAGCCATCCGCTGACAAGCCTGCAACACCACCACCCGATCAAACCCCGAAACCGCTGACAGGTCGACCGTCGCCAACAGCCCAGCCAGCTCCGGGCCTTGCGGTAACGCTGCCAAACCTGGTGACAGGACTCCCGACTCCACATCATCGAACATACGTACGACCGTAACGCAACCCGCCAACCACTTCAATACCCTCGTCCTGGGTTTTTTTCCTCAACTCAATAGGACGCGCCATATGGTCGATTTGGCGTTGCCCCTTCATAAAGTGCCCGGGATGAGGGAGTCGGCCTGGATTCAGTGTGCTGCGTTGTCGGCGGCGATCATCGCGCTTGGCGCCTGCACCGCCATCACCACACCGACCACGATCATCATTCCGGTTGTCACCACGACCACCGTCGCACCATCGACGACGACCACCCCGGCCATCACTACGACGACCGACCCCTACGCCCTCGCTCCGGGACAGTCACTGGTCGCTCATGCAGATGGCGAGTTGGCGGTCTACGACTCCCCCGTCGCCGCGGCACCGGCTCAAACCTTTCCTGCCACCACGATTCTCGGAACCCCCCAGGCCTACCTCGTGATTGACGGACCCATCAACAAGTGGACCCTGCTTGCCCTGCCTGGCCGTCCCAACGGCGCCAGTGGGTGGGCAAAAACCGATGACCTCCGCTTCGAGATTGTCGACCAACAAATCACGATCGACCTCTCCGACCGCAATCTCTCGTTCGTCAGCGATGGGGAGGTGCTGATCGACGCGACAGTCGCTGTGGGCTCCGACAGCAACCCGACTCCCGAAGGCCGGTTCTTCGTCACCGACATCGTCCAGCTCTCCAATCCCAACAGCGCCTGGGGACCGTTCGCGGTGGGGCTCTCGGGCCGATCTGACACGATCACCGAATTCAATGGGGGCGACGGCATCATCGGCATCCACGGCACAAACCGGCCCAACTCGATCGGTCAGCCGGTGTCACTGGGCTGTGTGCGTCTCGACAACGAGTCGATCACTCTGCTCGCCAACACGATCAGATTGGGTGTCCCGGTTCTGATCGAAGCCTGATCAGAACGTCAGCGGGGAACGTCTTTCCAGGCGACGTCCTTGTCGATCCTGGGCTCACCCGGAAGACCCAGGACTCGCTCACCCAGGATGTTCTTCATGATCTCGGAGGTTCCGCCCTCGATGGAGTTGGCTCGAGCTCGCAGGAAGCTCTTCTGACGGGAGAAGCGAGCGGTGCCGGCTTCGGCCGGAACATGAAACTCGTATCCCCCGGGAAGAAGTAGCCCATCGGCTCCCATGAGGTCGACGGTGAAGTTCGAGATGCGTTTGTTGAGATCGGCCCAGTAGAGCTTCGCCGTGGAGCCCTCGGGACCGGGAGTGCCGCGACTCCGCATCTGATCCGCCCGCATCCCCGTGAGCCGCAACGCTTCAGCCTCACACCACAACTTCATCAACTCGTCGAGCAGGTAGGGGTCGTCGTGACCCATCTCCTTCCACACCGCCACCGTCTCGGCGATGGCGCCGCCCCCTCTCGGGATCTGGTTAGTGCCAATCGCCACCCGCTCGTTCATGAGGGTCGTCAGCGCCACGCGCCAGCCGTCGCCAACTGCACCGAGTCGATCCGAATCCGGGATCCGGACATCGGTGAAGTAGACCTCGTTGAACTCTGCCTCACCTGTGATCTGGCGCAGCGGTCGCACCTCGACACCCGGGGCCTTCATGTCGACGATGAAGTAGGTGAGACCTTGATGCTTCGGTAGGTCGGGGTCGGTCCGAGCGACCAGCATCCCCCACTTCGAGGTGTGGGCGAGTGTGGTCCAGACTTTTTGTCCGTTGACGATCCACTCATCACCGTCGCGTCCGGCCCGACTGGAGAGGCCAGCGACATCGGAGC
>JAICND010000542.1 GCA_025929005.1 Acidimicrobiia bacterium | reverse complement strand
GGAGAAATGGGCCGTCTCTGGCATGAGAGCGGGCGGATGGCCCACAAGCTCAACACCTTCACCGACTTTGTGGCCGCCGCCGAACATCTCATCGACACTGGCCTCACCGAGCCGGGACGGATCGCCGCCCGGGGAGTTTCGGCCGGCGGCCTCCTGATGGGTGCGATCGCCACGATGCGTCCCGACCTCTGGGCCGTCGTCGTAGCCGAGGTGCCCTTCGTGGATGTGATCAACACGATGCTTGACGCCACCATCCCCCTAACAGTGGGCGAGTGGGAAGAGTGGGGCAATCCGGTCATCGCCGAGCACTACCAGTGGATGTCGGCGTACTCGCCGTACGAGAACACGGTGCCGGCGGTCTATCCGGCCATCCTCGCCACCGGCGGGTTAAACGATCCTCGGGTCGCCTACTGGGAGCCGGCCAAGTGGGTGGCGCGGCTGCGAGCGGTCAACAAAGGGGATCGCCCGATCCTGTTGAAGACCGAACTCGGCTCGGGCCACTCGGGGCCGTCGGGTCGCTACGACAGCTGGCGCGAGCAGGCCTTTGTGTTGGCGTTTGTGCTGGACCAACTGGGCACTGGCCGCTGACCCCACGTCTGATAGCGTCGCCCCCCAGACATGACGAGCCAGAGCGCGTTCGAATATGCCCGCGATCTAGCCCGCCAAGCCCCGTCGTCTCGCAACCGTTACGTCGACTTCCTGCGGGCGGCCTCGATCATGGTGGTGGTGTTCGGTCACTGGCTGATGGCGGCACCCCAAGTACTGCCCGATGGCCTCCGCTTCGACCACCTGCTCTCTGTCACTAGATGGACCCATTTCCTGACCTGGATCCTCCAAGTGATGCCGATCTTCTTCCTGGTCGGCGGATACGCCAACGAGGTGAGTTGGCGATCGGCGCAGCGCAAGGGCGAGTTGTACGCCGCATGGCTGCGGACCCGGCTGCGTCGCCTGATACTGCCGGTGCTCCCGCTTCTGGCGGTATGGACCGCTGGCGCGTTCATCCTTCTGCAGAGCGGGTTCGATCGGACGTTGATAAGGGTCAGCTCGCAAGCAGCCCTCGTGCCGGTCTGGTTTCTAGCCACCTACGTCGTGGTGGTGGCTCTGACTCCGGTGACCCTCCGGGCCTGGGACCGCTATGGGTGGACCGCCATCTTTACGACAGGAATCTTGGCCGGTGCCGTCGACGTCCTCTCCATCGAATTGGGCGTTCCCGTCGTGGAGTTTCTCAACTACATCTTCGTCTGGTGCACCGTGCACTCCCTGGGCTATGCCTGGGCAGACTCGAAACTGGGCGGGGTTACTCGGCGACTGCTGATGTCGGCAACGGGATTGGCCGCCACAATTGCCCTTGTTTGGCTCGGACCCTATCCGGTGGCAATGGTGGGCCTCGACACAGCTCAGATCACCAACTCTTATCCGCCCCGAGTGACCTTGGCCTTGCTCGGTATGTTCCAGGCGGGCTTGGTGCTGTTGGCAGAGCCCCTCCTCGAGCGCTGGATGAGACGTCTGAGGCCATGGACTGTGGTGGTGGGTGTCAGCTCTCAG
>JAICND010000291.1 GCA_025929005.1 Acidimicrobiia bacterium | reverse complement strand
GCGGTGTTGGTGGGGCAATTTATTCCGCAGCCGCTGCCCACCGACGCCGGCGGCCTCAGGTCGTCTTGGCGTCCAGGAGTTGCAGCAGGTCGTGGGCGGCGAGCTCGATCTTCTTGTGCCGCCACTCGGAGGCCCGGTAGACGCAGGCGATCAGCCCGGTGCGATGCAGGCGACGGAGGTCGCCATATACGAATGCGTACCTGGCCTTGGTTTCCTCCGCCGCGCCCTCGGTGAGACCGAGGTGCCACTCGGCGTAGTCATCCCATGAGTGCGATTCGAGATATTGGTTCTCATCGGCCGCGGTGGGCTGGGACTCACCCCAGTCGCTGTTGAGCACGTATTGCCTGCCATCGATGAGCTGGCGGGCCTTTTCCACCGCAGCCTTGTTCAGTCTGTAAGAAGCCATGTGACCAATCTGTTGCTGATAGAGACCTTGCCGTCTTGATCAAGGATCAAACCTCCGGCTGGAAGCAGGGTGGCAAGCACGCTGAGTTTCGTGGTGGCTCTCTGTCATCCGTTTAACGAAGGCTGAATGGCGGGTAGTCGTCCGTGACCAGCAGGAAGGCATATGCCTGTACTCGGAGGCTCCAGCGGCCCACGCCGACCACATAGTCGAAGAGACCCCGCGGATATTGTCCGGTAAAGAGAATGGCCAACCACGCGATGAACACGACAACGACGACGCCGAGCAGGAGAAAAGCGAGCACGACGTAGTGGGGGATCGCAAGCAGCCATTTCACCAAGGGCAGCCAGCGGTTGAGGTCGCGCTCAACATCTGGGTAATCCACTTCTAGGTGTACCGACTGCTCCTCAACGGTCGACGGATAACGATCACTGAGCAAGGCGATGTAGGCACCGACCCGCGCCCCAAAGCGGGCCAGTTCTCGGGCGAAGTCGAACCACCAGCGGGGATACCTCTGGCGGAACACAATCATCAGCATCGTCGCCAGGAAGAGACCACCCGTGATCCCGGACCCGCTCCGCGTTACCTCTGAAAGCGTCTCCCCGGTTTCGGTGACAACGGTGACCGTCTCGCTTGCGGTCGCTGACAACAAGGACAGGACGATGACGATTGGTATGGCCCAGATCAGGCGAAAGAACGTCGTGACCCTGTCGAGCGTTTCGGGATAATCGATCTCGAGTCGGGCGGCATACGGTGCTGTGGGCGGTGTGACCATTGTCCTGCTCCTCGGTTCGTCGGTGCGACGCTACCCCAACCGCCCCTTCCTGCGTATTTCTGCCGCCAAAATTGGCGGCAGAAATACGCAAGAAGGGAGGGATGCCCTTTACCGTCCCGGCCCCCCGAACGTGAGTCCAACAATCACTGGGTCGTGATCCGAGACTCGATAAGGCAGGCCCTCAAAGAGCACCTCTTGACCCAATGGCTTGAAGGTCATGTCGTAGTCGAAGACATCGGGCTCATCGACATTGATGTGAAAGATGGTCAGGCCCTTCACATGATTGAGCAGTGACCGGGTAGCGAGGGCGTGGTCGAGAGTCCCCAATTGGCCGTCAAACACCAGGGTGTATGGCTCGGCATCAAAGCGGGCCACAAGGTTGGTGAGTCCACCGGCCACCAGGGTCTCCATCGGGTCTTCCATCATGTAGCTGTTGTAGTCACCGATGGCGAGCACACCGCTCGAGTCTTCGGCGAGCACGTCGATGAAGTCGAGCAGCACCTCCGCTTGAGCAACCCGGGTGCCGTTGCATTCACCCTGCCCGTTGGGGTCAATGGGGTCGCCAACCCCGGAGCAACTCGACGACTTCGATTTGAAGTGATTGACCACGACCGTGAAGGGCTGCCTGCTGCCCTGAGCGACAATCTGGCGGAAGGTCTGAGCCACCGGTGGCCGCCCGAGGGGCTCGGTGATACCTGGGAGTGACACATCGAAGGCATCGTCGGCGATGGTCTGAGGTGCTCCCAACGGAGTAACAGCCGAGATTCGGTAGATGATCTCGTTGCGGACTGGGTAGTCGTTGTAATGGTTGACCTCACCGATCCACGCCCACACATCGCCTCCTTCCGCCTCGTTGAGTTCGTCTACGAGGGTGATGATGGGATTGTGGGCGGGGCTGCCGTCGTCCGCACGGATGTCGTTTTCGATCTCCTGGATGCCGATGATGTCAGCATCCAGAGCCTGGATACCGACCAACAGCTTGGCCAACTGGCGGTCGTACTCCTCGGTGGTGTCGGCGCCGCGGCAGTTGAGATCGCCGGTCGGTCCACAGTTGTTCGACCCATCGTCGATCGTGGTGAAGAAGTTGAGTACGTTGAAGGACGCCACTCGCAGGGTCCCCTCGATGGGGTCGGGAATCGTGGGTCGGGGGTTGTCAACGACATGGGTAGCACCTTGGGTGGGTTGGATCCGATAACCGAAGCTGTCCCCTATCACCCCGGTCACGTCCTGGAGGATGTCGCCCCCACGGAACGTGTTGACGAGGTTGAACACGGCACCGTCGGGGTGGACCAGAACGCTCGGGTTCTGAGCGTTGCGCCCGTCATCGAGGATGATCCGAGAGAGCGCATTGGAGGAAAGCACCGTTGCCCACTCCGCCGAACCCGGTTCCGCAACCTCGGTGGGCTGGAACTGTCGGTCAGTGGTGATGACCATCTCGTTGAAGCGGTCGAAGTTGAAGTACTCGGATATGTAGAGGTCCTGGTCAAACGCGACCAGCATTCCCTCATACCGCTCGAAATGGTCAGTGTCGGGCACCGGCAGCGATATCAGAATGGGTTCGACCGGTACGCCCGTTTGGAGGATGCTGAGGCTGCTCACTCCGCTGAGCTGAGTGGTACCCGTGTTGACAGGCGTGGCTGGGAACTCGCTGGCGGTTCCGGTGAGCTGCACCCTATCGCCCACCGAGACCGCTGTAGAAGAGAAGACGAAGATACCCTCCGAAGTGGCCGGGTCGGCGTCGTGGTCGGCCGCCTCCTCCTGGAGGTAGAAGCCCCCTAAGCCACCGGTGCCCTGGAAGTCGCCTACGACTACACCCTGCACTGTGAAGGATTGACCACCCACCGGTGTGGCGAGACCGGAGCCTTGAATGTCGTGGATCAATGTGATCGCGACTTGGCCGGCGGCTGCGGTTGGTATCAAGGCCGTCAGCATGGCCATCCCCACCAGTGCGGCAATCCTTGCGGTTCTCTGTGGTCTCACGGTGTCCCTCCTG
>JAICND010000349.1 GCA_025929005.1 Acidimicrobiia bacterium | reverse complement strand
TTAAGCGCACGAAGGACCGCAACACCGAGGTGGGGCGCGCTCGAACCAGACATCCCAACGACCAACCGCGGGCGTGTCAGCGGACTCGTTGGAGCCATTCGATGGTTCCCTTGCGCACTTGTGACCTCATCCCTAGCATCCGCTGGCCATCAGTTTGTCTGGCAATCAGTTTAGAGCTCGACATGACTCATTCGACCATCACCACCCAAAGCCAGTCGGTGATGGTATCGGTGGTTTTGCATCCTGGGGGAGAGCGGGTAGAAGGCAAAGTCAGTCAGCTGGTGGTGGCTGGCTACACGGGTCGAGACACGAGCCAGGTAAGGGCTCACATTGACGAACTGGCTCGGGAGGGAATTGCTCCTCCGCCCCAGATCCCGATGTTCTATTCCGTTCCTGTCGATCGAGTCGTCGTCGGGGGCAAGGCTCGAGTTGCCGGGGAGATGACCTCCGGAGAGGTGGAGCCGGTGCTTCTGTGCCTGGCAGGCAGGCGCCTCGTTGGAGTCGGATCTGATCACACCGACCGCCAGATTGAGAGAAGAGACATCGCTCAATCGAAGGCTGCTTGCCCGAAGGTGATCGCCCCGGTTGTCCTCGACTACGACTTTGCCATACGACACTGGGACGAACTTCAACTGCGGAGCTGGGTTGGCGAAGAACGCAGACTCTATCAATCGGGCGCCGCCAGTCGCTTGCGGTCACCAGACGAGTTGACGGTCCTGCTTGAAGGCGGGTTGTCAGATGGCACAGTCGTTTTTATGGGCACCATTCCACTTCTTGAACCTGGATTCGCCTACGCCGACCGTTTCGAGTTTGAAATGTCCGGCGGAGATGACAACTCCACAATCCGAGGGTCTTATGAGGTGGAGAGGAGAGTCACGTGAGAACGGGTAAGGAGTACCTGGAGTCTCTGGCCGATGGACGATGCGTATATGTCGATGGGGAACGGGTAGCCGATGTGGCCACTCACCCCGCGTTCCAAGGAGTGGCAGGATCCATAGGCGCACTGTTCGATAGGGCAGGCGAAAACGACATGACTTTCACTTCGCCGGAGACTGGTCAAGCCGCCAACCGGGCCTTCATGATTCCCCGCAACGTCGAAGACCTCTCGATCCGCCGACAGGCGATTAGCACCTGGGCTCACCAGTCTCGCGGGTTTCTCGGACGAAGCCCGGATCATGTAGCCGGATTCCTAGCCGGATTCGCCAGCGGTGCGAGTCTCTTCAAACGCGATGGTCGCGACTTCTCCGAGAACGTGACCAGGTTCTATCACCGGTTGCTGACCGAGGATCTGTTTGTCTCTTATGTGATCATTCCACCGCAGGTTGATCGCAGCACCACCGCCTCGGGTTGGGACGGTGAACTGATACAGGTGGGGGTTGCCGAGGAGAAGTCTGACGGGTTCATCGTCCGGGGTTCGCAGATGTTGGGAACGGGCTCATCTGTGTCCGATTACGTGTTCGTGTCTTGTATCAAGCCCCTAACACCCGCCGACGAGCGCTACGCCCTGTCATTCGTCTTGCCAATGTCGACGCCGGGGCTGAAGCTGTATTGCCGGCGACCCTATGCAGTTGGACAACCAAGCCGTTACGACTACCCACTCTCTACCCAGTTCGACGAATCCGATGCACTGGCTGTCTTCGAGGATGTCTTCGTCCCCTGGGAAAACGTCTTTGCCTACCGGGACGTCGATATGGTTCGATCGCAGTTCTTTCAAACCGCAGCGCATGTCCTGGGCAACACCCAATCCCAGATCCGGTTAGTGGAGAAAATGAAGTTCCTGATCGGAATCGCTCGCAAGATTGCTGCGGTCAACGGCATAGACCAGATGCCACCTGTCCACGAGAAACTGGGCGACCTGGCTTCTCTCGCATCGATCGTGGAAGGGATGGTCTTGGCGTCTGAGGCCACCGCGACCATTGACCAGTTCGGCGTGGCGCGTCCCAATCCCCGGTTTCTTTACGGCTCCATGGGACTCCAATCCGAGATCTATCCCCGGGTGCTCCATCTGATTCGGGAACTAGTGGGAGGTGGGGTCATCCAACTTCCGTCCTCGTATCGCGAGCTGACCAACCCGGAGACCCGCCCGGACATGGATCGATATATCCAGTCGCCCGGCCATAGTTCGGTAGAGCGGATCAAGCTGTTCAAGCTGGCCTGGGACGTCATTGGGTCAGAGTTCGCCGGTCGCCATCATCAGTACGAGATGTTCTATGCAGGTGCGCCTTTCGTCGCCAAGGGTTATGCGTACCGCAACTATGGCTATGACGAAGCCCTCGAAAGCGTGGAGTCGTTCCTCGCCTCCTACGACCTGCCCGACTCCGGGCCGTGATCGAACGGGAATCAGCAGTCACCGCCGTCACTCCCGATGTCCTCCGGCGCGTATTGGGGGGTTTTCCGACGGGTGTGACGGTGGTAACCGCCACCCGGGAGGGCGAACGCCATGGCATGACGCTCAACTCGTTGACTTCGGTGTCGCTCGAGCCCCCGTTGGTTCTCGTTTGCCTCCACAACGACAGTCGTACTCTCTGGGCGGTCCAGGGCAGCGGCTGGTTTGCGATCAACTTTCTGGCGCAGGGCCAGGAGGGAGTTTCCAACGCCTTTGCTCGACGAGGCGAGGACCACTTCGCCGGGATGGACGCCCCTCAGGATGGTGATGCACCTCCTCTCATCCCCGGGAGGATCGCTCACCTCGTTTGTCAGGTGGAGACGGTTCATCCCGGTGGGGATCACCACGTGGTCCTGGGTCGAGTCGTGGAGGGCGTAAGCAACGAACTTCCACCTCTGGTGTTTTTCAAGGGCCGCT
>JAICND010000286.1 GCA_025929005.1 Acidimicrobiia bacterium | reverse complement strand
ATTGAGTTTCGAGGGCTTCTCCGTAGATCGGTTCCCAATCCACCCCCCAATACGCACGCACCAAAAACACCGTGGTCCGGCCACTGCTGGCCGCAAGCAAGGGACGCGGAAAGAAGGGCCTCATGCCGTCAATCTTCGGAATGGCCTCATGGAGGTTCAACTCGCGCCAGGCTCCGTTCGCTCTCCGGTAGACGCTCAGATCGTCCGGCGGAAATGTAACTGTGACCCACAGCTCTGCTCCTACTTGCTGTGTTATCCAGTCGCGGTCAAGGAAAGGAGCGCCGATGAACATCTCCGGGATCGGCCCCTCTGTCCAAGTGACACCGTCGTGCGACCGGAGCCAGGAGTCTCCTTCGTGGGGGCTGTAATACAGGCCTTCGATCGGTCCCTGGGGGGCAAAGGCGGGAAATTCGCTGGCGTCAATCTGATTCCATTCCCACGTTCCTACCGATGTTTCCACTGTCCAGGTACCAATTTGTTGCGGTAAAGGATCGAGTGGGGACGCTGACACTGTGGCGAGCGAGGTGGTGATCGTCGACGAGCCGTTAGATGCTCCAGCTACCGCCTGCTCCTCGTCATCACAGCCGGCAAGGACGAGCATCAGGATCATGGCCTCGGATAGGAAAACATTGCGTCTCAGGATCCGCCGCGCTCCCGTGCTTTCGATACAACGATATCGGCCTCACCGTCGGTGTGTCTTGTGGTTTTGGTGATCACCGACCGTGTTCGTAGGTCACGCGCCAAAGAACGTCGGGGTCGATGGCCAGGCGCCAAAGAAACCAACCGCTCAGACTGCCTCACCACGCGCTAATCCATACTCGGATTCATCGAAGTCTGCCGGTAGACCTCCGGCATACCTTCGGCCACGAGCCGGCGGAGGTGGGTGATGGTGGCGTTGGTCATGAAGGGCGGGACCCCCAGCTCGGTGAGCAGGCTCCGAGCTGCCTCCATCTCCTCCAGACGGCGGGGGGCATGGCTGGCAGTGGCGACGAGGAGCCTTTCCATCAGCGTCTCATCTATTGAGCCGAGCTGGTCGACGAGGTGATTCCAGAACCACTCGCCCTGGCCGTAACGGGTGGCCGCTTCGGTACTCTCGATTACGAGCGCGGCGAGGCCTTTCATCACCACGCTGCGCAGCAGCTTGCGAGCCGCCGCCTGCCCCGCTCGCTCACCAACCACTTCTACTTGGCCGCCGCGGGCGTTGATGAGCTTGGCGTACTGGGCTGCTCCGCTTCCCGAGGCCAGGGCCGGAGCTGTCAGGCCCCGGCCCGGCACTGGCGCCATCAGGGCCACGTCCACGAACTGGGCGGTCCGTACCGCAGCCTTGTCGGCCAGAGCCTCCTTCAGACCCGGCGAGGCAGTGGAGAGATCCGCGTAGATCGCACCATTTGCGAGAGATCCGAGCACCTGAGTCAGGGCGTCGTCGGCCTGGGAGGCGGCAACGACCGCCAGTACCAGTGCGCAACCGGCGACGGCCGCCTCCGGCGTGTCCATAAGGTTCACTCCCGGTGGAGCGGCTATAGGACGAGGGTCATATCCGTATACCTCGTCACCAGCGTGGGCCAGATCGGCGGCGAGCACCGACCCTGCCTCTCCCAAGCCCAGTACCGCCACCTTCATCGCCGTCACTCCTCAAGGGTGTCGACCCATCGCACGCCTAGGTCTGCGAGCCGCTGTCTGAAGCCGTAGATATCGAGACCCAGGTCGCCGGCGGCGAGGCGGGATCTGGTCTGTTCCTCTTTCTGAAGACGCAGACGGGCTGCCCCTAAGACGTCCTCGGCCTGCTCCCGCTCTATCACGGCAACGCCGTCATCGTCTGCGACCACGACATCCCCTGGCCTTATCGTGACTCCAGCGCAAAGGATCGGAAGGTTGACCGATCCGAATCCGCTCTTGGTGGTGCGAGCGGCGTGGATGGTCTTCGCCCACACCGGGAACTCCATTGCCCGTAGATCGGCAACGTCCCGAACCCCAGCATCGATGACCAGGCCGTGGCATCCCCGGGTGGTGACCGATACCGCCAGCAGCTCACCGAACATTCCGTGGGGCGAGGGTGAGGTGGTGGCAACGACCAGGACGTCTCCCGGCTCGATGACATCGACGGCGGCGTGGATCATGAGGTTGTCGCCAGGCGGGCAGGAGACGGTCACGGCCGAACCGGCGATCCGGGCACCGTTTTGGATGGGTCTGATCTCGGGTGGGAGAAGGCTGATGGCACCGGCCTCGTGAACGGTGGCAACCCCGACTGCCTTGAGCCCGGCGATGACATCGGGCGCGGCTCGCCTGATCGTTCTGACGATGGTCCCGTGCGCCATCTCAACTAAGTGCGGTGGTTACTTGCGGATAAACCCGCTGGTAAGCCTCGCCCTTGGTGTCGGCGACCAGCCCCAAGTTGGGGCCGGAGTTGCGCTGCGCTTGGGCGCCCCGTCTTATCGCCACATCGGTGTAATAGTCCCAGAGATGCTGTTGGCCCTCCATACAGTGCATCGCTTCGAGCTTTCGATCCCACACCTCGGTGATGTCGAGCAGAACGTTGGGCATGAAACTCGAGTACTCGGTTTGATGTGGTTCGAACATGAAGACCGGTGGCGCCCCGATCACTTCCGTCCCGGGGTCATACCCGGGTGCTTGGGCGAAGATGCGGGTCTTGGTGGCGATCGAATGCGCAGTCTCGTGGTCCGCATTCCACAGGTCGCGTTCGGTGTGGGTCAGTACGACCGTGGGTCGCACAACGCGATATACCTTGACCAACCGGTCAAGCAACTCGGGGGTCTCGATCAGGGGATAGTCGCCGGCGTCGAAGGTAATGAGCTCAGCGCCTAGCACTTTGACCGCCGCCTCTGCCTCCTGGTGCCTTTTTTCCTTGACCTGCTCGAGGTTCAGGCCCTTTCGCCAGTAGGACGCGGACTCCCCCCGTTCACCGTAGGCCAGGCAAACGACGGTGACAGCATGGCCGCGGGACGTGTAAAGAGCGATGGCGCCACCTGCTCTCCAGACAAAGTCTCCTACGTGGGCACTGATCACCAACAGCGATTCCCGACTCATCCCCCCACACTATCCACGCATGGCATCGCTATCTTCAGTCGGAGGCGGTGATCGAATCATGAGCGCAGACCCTCCCGGCATTCTCTGCACGTTGATGCGAGGCGGCACGTCCAAAGGGGCTTTCTTCGTTGAAGACGATCTCCCCTCCGAGCCGCGAGAACGAGACGCTCTCCT
>JAICND010000402.1 GCA_025929005.1 Acidimicrobiia bacterium | reverse complement strand
CGGGGTCATCACTGATCTTGAGGTGCTCGAGGTTCAGCTTCTGTTGCTCAAGGACTTCCAGGATCGGGCCGAGGGTTCCCTTGCCTTTGGCATATTCGACCTCGAGTGTGACCGACTGGAGGCTCCAGGAGTCGACATAGGACTTGGCAACGCCAAGTCCGACCAGAGTCAAGAGAACGAACACGGTCACGATCAGGGTGGCGAGCGGCGCTCCGGCTCCTGCCGCCACACCGAGGGCACCGGTCAGCCAGAGAGTCGCTGCCGAGGTAAGTCCGCGGATGGACGGCCCCTGGCGAATTATCGAGCCCGCCCCGATGAAGCCCACCCCCGATGCCACCTGCGCCGCTACCCGGGCGGGGTCGACGGTTGCCGCCTGGTCGATGTCTCTGAAGCCATAAGCTCCGGCAATCGTGAAGAGGGCGGCCCCAAGGGCAACCAGGACGTGGGTGCGCATGCCGGCCTCGTGTTGGTTGAGTTGACGCTCAAGCCCGATGGCGAGTCCGCAGACCGCGGCCAACCCGAGTCGTGCAAGCACATCAAGACCATCCATGCCGTTCCTCCTGCGATCTATCCGTAGAGTTTGACAATTAAGTACAGCGGGTACTGGTCAAAGCCAGTCAGGTTCAAGGAGGCGAAGGATGACATGCAGACACCGAATGTGCACCTGTCCGGTCACCGGGGCAGATCCCTTCTGCAGCGAATTCTGTCGCATGCAACCCGATGACGAGTCCCTGGTGATTCCTGACGAACCATATATGGGAGGAGAAGTAGCCGACTGCGGCTGCGGGCATGCCGCCTGCGCCGTCGCGCCCGCGCCGATAGACTGACGACCTCAGTCCACCCGACAAGAAGGAGCCGACAATGGCGACCAGACCTGGAACATCAAAGATCCTGTTGGCAGCAGCCGTCGTCGCCTTTGTGCTGGCTGCCTTCGGCGTCACGATCGGGGAAGTCAACCTGATCGCGATTGGTCTCGCTCTGGGGTTCGGCAGCTTCCTCGCATAGCGGCAGGCTCTCGCCGGCTACTTGTCGGATGGCTTGCCCAGGTCCTGCCACCGTGTGGCTGAGACTTCCACGTCGTAGTGACGGGCGGCCGCCTTGATGTTCGCGAAGGCCCGCTCTCGGTCGGCGTCGGTGACGCCTTCGACCTGGTCGAAACGAGCGAGAGCGTTACGGACATGTTCGGCGTCGGTCAGCGGCTCCTTGCGCTGCTTCGGGAATGCGAAAACACTGTCGGGGAGGTCATTTCGCTCTTCTGTGTCGAGCTCACCTCGAACAGTGTGCGGCTTCCAGGTAGTAGTTGTCATCATCAGACCTCCTCTTAGGCAGGGTTCCCCGTGGGGCCCCTTGCGAAACACGAGGCTGGTTACAGTGCGGCCGGATTCGCTGGAGGCTGTCGCTTGGCGCTCTTGAACCGACGAGAAGACAAGATCGACGCAATTGCCGATGTGGCCTTGTTCGCAGGACTCTCGAAAAAGGAACTCGGACAGATCGTGGGCATCGTCAAGGAAGTTGAGTTTCTGCCGCGGGAATACCTTGCCTATGAGGGCGAAGCCGGGCAAGAGGCCATGATCATCCTGGCCGGGAAAGCAACAGTGCGTCGAGGCGGTCGCAAGATTGCCGCGGTTTCAACCGGCTCGATCATCGGCGAAATGAGCCTCCTCACCGATCTGCCCCGCAACGCAACTGTCAGAGCCGACACCTTCGTCACGGCCCTCGTCATGAACTCAGCGCAGTTCGTCCGGCTCATCGACGAACATCCCCGGGTGGGAGTCAAGATCCTGCGCACGGTCGCCTGGCGGCTCGCCAGACAGAGTCGGATCCATTAGTCAAGACAACATGCCGACGAGGGCATCAACCTCGTGGCTTTCCGTTGGCTTTGTCTTGTGGCGGGGCGTTGCTGGAGTTTCCGCGGTCGGGTAGTTCGGTTGGCAGCGGTGTGGCTTGGGTTAGTTCCGGATTGGTTACATCGGTGACCGTCGCCTCGCTACTGGTCTCAGAGTCAAGGGAGTCACGATGTTCGGCGCAGAGCAGACCGTTGTTGTAGTCGTCGAGGAGTCCCGCCCACCCGGAGGCTTCCTGCCATGCTGGATCACCACCTCCGACTCCGCTGCCGAGGGGGTGAGCCAACAGCCAAACTATGGCGGCGTCGATGGTGTCGGCAATGCAGGACGCGTCGTTGCCCGCTGATACGTTGAGCCAGGCAGTCACGAGCGGCCGGCCGAGATTCCAAGTCATGTCTCCTCGGGGTGGAGTACCGGTCGCGGCTAAGGCCTCCTCGGTCGTGAGCACGAGACAGGTTTCGGACGGATCACATATCCAGTTGTGGTTCCAGTCGCCCACCAGCACCTGGTCAGCGGCAACAGGCCAGACCTCGGGATGGTTCTTCCAGAACCCTGGAGTCCCCGTACCGGTAGGGATAAGGCCGACCTCCGCGGTGTCCTCATCGAGCACCGGGGTGCCGAACGGATCGCTACCAGAGGCGGAGGCAGTGTTGG
>JAICND010000359.1 GCA_025929005.1 Acidimicrobiia bacterium | reverse complement strand
GGCATGGAAGGCGACATCATCACCCTCCAGGACCTCTTCCTGTTCGACTTCGGGGCCGGCATTGAAGAAGGCACGGGTAAGTACCTGGGTCGTCTCAAGGCCACCGGTATCCGTCCGACCTTCTCCGAGCACCTCCAGGACATGGGCATTCGGCTACCAGCCGACTTGTTCGATCCCGAGCCCTTTGCTCGCCGGGCAGACAACTTCGCGGTCAGGTGAGGCGCCTCCTTTCCCTCGCAGCCGCTTTGTCGGCTTTGATCCTGCCCGCGGCGGCTTTGGCGCAGGCACCTACCGAGATCGAAATCGTCCGGGTAGACACCTCGCGTTACGACCAAAACGGGCAGACGACTCTCCTCGTCGAGTTTCGCAATCTCACCACTACTCCTGATCCCGCCCTGCTTGCGGTGACGGTCAATGGCAGCCCCGCTGTCGATCCGGTGGTCGAGACACTGAGCGCGTCGACGGTGCCCGTCGGCGTGGTCCTGGCGATCGATGTTTCCGGGAGCATGGAAGGCGCCCCGATTGAGGCCGCCAAAGCGGCCGCCCGCTCGTTTGTCGCCCAGAAGCGGCTCGGCGATTTCATCGCCCTGGTGACGTTTGCGGATACGGTGCAAACCGTCTCCGGATTCACGGTCGACGGGGCTGCTCTCACGACCCGGATCGACGGTCTGGTCGCGGCCGGGGAAACAGCCTTCAACGACGGCGTGATCCAGGCGGTCAACCTGTTTCAGCAAAGCGGTGCCACCGCCCTTCGTCGCAACGTGATCGTTCTCTCCGACGGCGCCGACACAGCCAGCACCGCCAACCTCGATGGCGTTCTTGCCGCCATCAACGATCCCAACAACCCGGTTCGGGTATTCGGGGTGGCCCTGGAGTCTCCCGACTTTGTACCCGAGGCTGTTAGGCAGGTGGCCGAAGCTGGGGACGGGCAGTTCCTTTCGACAAGCGACCCCGCCCAGCTCGCCAACCTCTACTCGCAGATCCAGCGGGAGATCAACAATCTGCTGGTGGTCCGATTCCGGAGCCCAGTCTTTCAGGCAGGAACCGTTGAGTTCGCTGTCAATTACGACACCTTCTCGGCGGTGGCCAGCGACCAGGTGGAGGGATTCGTCACCACCACCGTGCCCCCCACCACGGTGCCAACCACGTTTACGTCGTCCCCGACGTTCGTCGTTGAGTCACCGTTGCCGGCCTCACCGGCAGCACTGATCGCGATTGCCGCCGTGGGCATGGGAATCGCGATCGGTGCGTTCATCTTCATCCTCTTTGGTCGCAACGCCGAAGACACCGCTTCAGCCTTCCGTCAACGTCTACAGGCTTATGGCAGGCGAGGCGCCGCCGAGGAGAAGAGGTCGGTCTTCGAGCGTATACCACTGTTGCGCCTCTTCAGCCAGAGAGCCGAGGAGGAAGTTCGGAAGCGAGGCTTGTTGTCTGGCGTCAACAGCGCTCTCGAACAAGCCAACATCCCGTTGTCGGCAGGGGAAGCCGTGGCAGGGGCGTTTGGTCTCAGTGCTGCCGTCGGTCTGTTGACAGGATTGTTCACCCGCAACGCCATCTACGGAGGAGTGGCCTTCGTGGTTTTGGTGCTCCTCGTGGTGGGGACGCTCAACTTTCTGGGAGGCCGGGAGAAGAGGAGGTTCGAGAACCAACTGCCGGACACGCTGACCTTGATTTCGACATCGCTCCGAGCCGGTTACTCCTTGCTCCAGGCCGTTGAAGCTGTGGCCGCCGAAGCCCCCAATCCCACGGCTCGTGAGTTCGGGCGTGCCATCGCGGAAGCCCGATTGGGAAGGCCGGTTGTGCAGTCTCTGCAGGGGATCACAAACCGGACTCAGTCTCAGGACTTCGACTGGGCCGTGATGGCGATCGAGATCCAGCGTGAAGTTGGCGGCAACCTCGCCGAAGTTCTGCAAACCGTGGCCGAAACCATGCGCCAACGCAACCGGCTCAAGGGTGAGATCCGGGCACTCACCGCAGAGGGTCGAATCTCCGCGATTGTCCTTGGGATCCTGCCCTTTGCCATGGCAGGGTTCCTCTGGAGCACCAACCCCGAGTACATCGGAACGTTGTTCACAACCACTTTCGGATTTATTGCCATCGGGGTCGGGCTGCTGCTCATGACCGCTGGCATCATCTGGCTCCGTCGAATCGTCAATATCGAGGTTTGAAATGTTGAGTCCACAGCTCGTTTTCCCAGTGTTGGCGGTATTTGCTGCCGCTCTCGCCCTATTCGTCTGGATCGGCAATGGCGTCGTCAGGGCCCAAAGGGCGGCTATCGACCGACTGGGGGTCTACGGAAAGGATGCTCTGCGTGAGCAGCAGCTAGCCAAACCGTTAGCGGAACGGGCTATCGCTCCGTTAGTGCTCGGCTTGGGCAAGACCCTGAACCGCCTGACTCCGATCGGATACATGAATTCCATCCAGAAGAAGCTGGTCTTGGCCGGAAGCCCCGGCAATCTTGACGCTCCTTCGTTCATAGTCATCAAGGTCTTGACGACCATCGTTGGGGTGGTGCTGGCTTTCTTCGCCCAACGGGTCGCTGGCTCCGGTATGCAAAGGCTTCTCCTGCTGGCATTACCCTTGCTGCTTGGTTTCTTCGGACCAGACGCCTGGCTGTCGCGCAAGGTGGAGGAGCGCCGGGTGGCGATGCAAAAGGTATTGCCCGACTTTCTTGACCTATTGGTGATCAGCGTCGAAGCCGGCCTTGGGTTCGACTCTGCTCTGGCGCGAGTGGTGGCGACCGTGCCCGGGACGCTGTCG
>JAICND010000193.1 GCA_025929005.1 Acidimicrobiia bacterium | reverse complement strand
CAACCGGTTGTCCTCGGTCTCTGTTGCAAGGCTCTTCACCTCAACCTGGTTCCGATGGCGTTCTACCGCGGCCACTGCGACGACCGTCAGCAGACCCAGTCCGCCCATGGCCAGATTTGTGCCGAGGACGGCCCGGAGCGAGTCATCGACCAGGAGGCCCTTGACGATAAGGGCGAGGAACAGCAGGGCGAGCAGGGGTGGGAGGCGGTGGGAATTGGGCATGGAGATCGGACGGATCTAGTCCACCGTCATTTTCGGCTCGAATTGGTCGAACTTGACGCATCGGACGCGGGGTGACGACGCTCGCCACCGACCCGGTCGTCTAGCGGTATCTAGCCGACTGCCTGGGTGATTTGGCGCAGCTCCCGTTTGAGTTCATTGACTTCATCCCGGAGCCGGGCCGCATACTCGAACCGCAGTTCCTTGGCGGCCTGGTGCATCTCTTCTTCCAGCGACAGGATCAACCGGGTGAGATCGTCGCCCTCAAGGTTGAGGGGTTCGCGGGGAGCGACGTCCCGACGCCGGCGATCACCGGTGGGTGCTTCCGATGACACGAGTTCGAGGATGTCAGAAACGCGTTTCCGGATGGTCTGCGGATCGATCCCCCGTTCCAGGTTGTACTCAGCTTGTAGGTGCCTGCGTCGGTTGGTCTCGTTGATGGCCTTCTGCATCGACTTGGTGACCTGATCTGCGTACATCACCACCTGACCCTCGACGTTGCGTGCGGCTCGACCGATGATCTGGATCAGGGAGGTCTCCGAGCGGAGAAACCCCTCTTTGTCGGCGTCGAGGATGGCCACCAGCGACACTTCCGGCAGGTCGAGGCCCTCCCTCAGTAGGTTGATACCAACCAGCACGTCGAATTCCCCGAGCCGAAGTTCGCGCAGGATCGCCACGCGCTCAAGCGTGTCGATTTCGGAATGGAGGTATCGGGCCCGTACCCCCATCTCAAGCAGGTAGTCGGTGAGGTCCTCGGCCATTTTCTTGGTGAGGGTCGTGACCAAAATTCGTTGGTCGGCGGCCGCCCGGAGACGGATCTCGTGGAGAAGATCGTCGATCTGGCCCCGGGTAGGGCGGACCACGACCTCGGGGTCGACCAATCCCGTCGGGCGGACGATCTGTTCCACCACTTGGGACGAGCGGTCGAGTTCGAAGGCCGACGGTGTCGCCGACAAGAAGACTACCTGTCGGGCTTTTTCCAGCCACTCATCGAATCGAAGCGGTCGGTTGTCGAGGGCGGAGGGGAGGCGGAACCCGTGCTCCACCAACACGGTCTTCCGGCTGCGATCGCCTTCGTATTGGCCGCCGATCTGGGGAACCGTGACATGGGACTCGTCGATGATCGTGAGGTAGTCGTCGGGGAAATAGTCCAACAATGTGTAGGGAGCGTCGCCCGGAGAGCGACCGTCGAGATGACGGGAATAGTTCTCGATCCCCGTGCAGAATCCCACCTCGCGCAGCATCTCGAGGTCATAGGCGGTCCGCATCCGCAGCCGTTGTGCCTCCAGCAGTTTTCCGGTCCGCTCCAGAACCGCCAGACGATCAGCCAGCTCCTCCTCGATCGCAGCGGTGGCTTTGACCAGTCGTTCCCGTTCCGTCACGTAATGGGTGGCTGGGAAGACAAACACCTCCGACAGCTCTTCAATGACTTCGCCAGTCACCGGGTTCATGCGGAGAATCCGTTCGACCTCATCTCCGAAGTAGGAGATGCGGATGACGGTCTCTTCGTACGAGGAGAGAACCTCGAGGGTGTCGCCTTTCACCCGGAACTTGCCGCGGATGAGATTGACCTCGTTGCGTTCGTATCCAATGTCGATGAGGCGACGGATGGCGTGGGCCATCGGGTACTCCACCCCCCGATGGAGACGAAGGAGCTGGCCCTCGTATTGCTCGGGCGAGCCAAGACCGTAGATGCAGGAGACCGAAGCGACGATGATCACGTCGTTGCGGGTGAGCAGGGCTGAGGTGGCCGCGTGACGAAGGCGGTCGATCTCGTCGTTGATCGTGGCGTCTTTTTCGATGTAAGTGTCGGTTTGCGGTATGTATGCCTCGGGCTGGTAGTAGTCGTAGTAGGAGACGAAATATTCGACCCGGTTCTCGGGGAAGAACTGCCGGAACTCGTTGGCGAGTTGGGCTCCGAGGGCCTTGTTGGGGGCGATGACGATCGTGGGCCGCTGCACCGCCTCGATGGTCCAGGCGATCGTGGCTGACTTGCCGGACCCGGTGATGCCGAGCAGGGTCTGAAAACGATCGCCGCGTTCGATCCCCTCGGCCAGGAGGCTGATGGCCTTGGGTTGGTCGCCCGCGGGTGCAAACTCCGAATGGACCTTGAAGGCGGGCATTGACCCGAGTTTACGGACCGAAAGGGACAAGAAACCGCGAACCCAGGGTTGTGGCTCCCACTTATGGGAGTTGGAACCCGGGGTTCGCGGTTCCTCACTACCGTCCCCCGGAATGAACCCGTTAGAGCGGCTGGAGACGATTGGCGGGGCTCTCTCGATCGGCCGGGCCCAACGCCACGTATTTCTCTGTGCCGAGCAGACCGATCCGAAGTGTTCGACCTTTGCCGAGTCGTCCGCCGTGTGGAAATACCTCAAGGCTCGATTGAAGGAACTCGACCTGACCTCAGCCCCCCCAAAGTGGCATGGCAATCCGGAGGCTGACGCCTATCCCGTCCCGGCCGGTCAAGGTTCGGTACTTCGCACCAAGGCCGACTGTTTACGTATCTGTGAACAGGGTCCCATCTGTGTGGTCTACCCGGAGGGCACCTGGTATCGCGGCGTCACCATCGAGGTGATGGAACGCATCATCCAGGAGCACCTCATCGGAGGCTCCCCGGTGACAGATCACCAGTTCGCAGTCGGTGAGCTGAAGCCGTGAAGAAAGTCAAGACTTTCCTGTTGTGGGTGGCCGTCTGGCGCTTGCTGGCACCACCTCTCCGTCCTCGCTTTGGCGTCAAACAGGAGCATCCGTGGGCGGTCCCCGCTCGCACTTTATTTGTCGGCGACTATGAGTTCGCGATTCGTCAGGTTGGACCCGACGATGCTCCGGCAGTAGTCATGATCCACGGGCTGGCAGGCTCCTCCATGGCCGAGTGGTACAAGGTTGCCCCGGTCCTCGCCAACCACTTCAAGGTCGTGATGATCGACCATCGCTCCCATGGGTTCTCACATTTGGATCGGGGTCGTTTTGAAGTCGAGGATCTGGCCGACGACACCGCCGCCGTCATGAACCAGTTGGGGGTGGAGGACGCCACCATCGTCGGCTACTCCATGGGTGGAACCATCGCCCAGGCTCTGGCGCATCGCCACCCTCACCTTGCCGCCCGGCTGGTGCTGGTGGCCACGATGTCGCATCACCCGCGGGCATGGCGATCGGCTCGCATCGTCGGCACAGTCATTGCCCGTGGTTGGGAGCGTCTAACCGGTACGGGCACCCCCGAGGTGCGAAGCGCCTATCTCCTGGCAGTGGGTGTGGTCGAGAGAGAACACGCGAGCTGGCTCTGGGAGGAATCGCACCGACGGGATCCCGACGCCGGCGCTGCCGCCAGCTTCGCGCTGCTTCGCTTTGACTCCAGACCCTGGCTTCCGCGTTTGCAGCTGCCGGCTCTTGTGGTGATTCCGACCAGGGACCAGCTCGTGCCCAAGTCCTGGCAATACGACCTCGCCGCCCGTCTACCAGCGGCGTTGATCGAGGAGATCGAAGGGGGTCGACACGAAATCCCCTGGTCCCATGCCGATCAACTCGCAGCCGCCATCGCCAAGTTCGCGGCTGGAGACACAATCGACCGGAGCCCGACTTGATGGGCTGGCCGCAGCAGTATCAGCGCTGGTCGGGGTTAGACCGGCTCGTTTGAGAAGTAGCGCCAGGCCAGGAAGCCCAGACCCAGGGCTGCTACCAGTAGGAGGACCTTCTTCATGGTTCTCGACTTTAGGCGTCTCCATGCGCAAGTGATCCGGCCTAATAGTCTGATCCGCCAAATGACGAAGAAGACGCGATATCCAACAATCATCGCCCTGGTGATATTCACCCTCCTGACCTTCGCTTGCGGCGGCGACAACGGGGCTACATCAACTTCCTCGACCAGCTCCACCACGACCACCACAGTTGTACCGACCACCACGACGTCTGCCCGTACCACCACGACCTTGGCGTCGACGACCACCATCGATCAGGAGGTACCGCGGATCAAGGTCGAGGACGGCGTCAAGACCGAAGGGCTGGACACTCTCAGCGTGAGGGTGGGCGAAACGATCCGCTTCGAGGTGGAGGCCGATGTGGCAGATGAGATCCATGTCCACGGCTTCGACCTCCATT
>JAICND010000190.1 GCA_025929005.1 Acidimicrobiia bacterium | reverse complement strand
GTCTTCGACGTGTCCAACACAGGAATCACGGGGACCATCCCGAACAGCTTCGGTTCGATGGCCGCGCTGCGCGAGGTCGAGATCGACGAGACTGGAGTCACAGGCACCATTCCGGCCAGCCTGCTCAATCGCACGCAGCTCGTCACATTGGACTTGGCCAACAATGCTCCGACGTTTGGAGCTGGCACGCTGCCGAATCTCGGCAATCTGAATGCACTCCAAGTCCTAGATCTGAGCGACAACGCGTTTGCAGGTGACATTGCCGGGCTGGGTTTGACCGGCCTGAACAGCATCCAGGAGCTCAATGTCAGTGCCAACCAATTGACCGGGCTGGTGCCCGCATTCGCTGCACCGCTTCCGTTGACGGAGTTGGATCTGGCCGGGAATCAGCTAGCCGGACAGGTTCCGAATTCGATCGCAACTCTGACGACACTGATCGGATCCGGCTCACTACAACTCTGCCCGAACATGGTCAACATTGACCTAATGACCCAGGGCACTCTCAACGCCTTCATCGAGGCTCGAGACCCACTCTGGGACAATGTGCTCGGATCCTGCTGAGTGACACGGGATCCAGACTGATTGAAGAGAGCCCTTTCGGGGCTCTCTTCGCGTGGATCAGCGGACCGCCTTCTTGACCTTGCGGACGGTGTACTTGGCGCCATCTGACGCCACCTGACGCAGGGCCGCGGTCCGGGCGGACATCGGGACCTTCTCGAACTTGCGCAGGTAGCCCATGTCGGAGAGCAGTCCGCCGGCCAGGGCCTCGAATCGGGCCACCTGATCGTCAGAGAGATCGCGGCGCCAGTCCTTCAGCCCTTTGGTGGGGGGGAGGAAGATGTCTTTGTGGCGGTCGGGCACGGCTGTAGTGGCGACGATGTCCCCGGCCCGCTCGTAGTACCTGAGCATCTGGGTGTCGTAAGGCAGGTCGAGGAAGTCACAGATCCTGCGCACCGATGTCTCAGTGTCCTCGATCAGATCCTCGAACCGTGACTCGATGTAACGGTCGGGGCCGAGTGCCTTGCCCGCCTCCCGGCCGGCGGTCACCCGTCGCTTCCACGAGACCGCGACCTGTTCGATCTTGGTCCCGTCGGTGTGGGCCAGAGCCACGTCCCGCCCGTCACGGACGGCGTGGATGAATTTCGACTCCGGGAACAGCTCGGCCAACAGCGGGAGATGATGGATGTTGGCCTGGGTCTTGTCCCCGTACCTGCTCTTGCCCCGCTGGTCGCCGTAGAGCTGATAGAGGCGACGGATGGCGCCGGGGAAGTCCTCCACCGGGGGAGCGGCGAGCACCTTCTCGACATCGTCGAAGTCGAGGCCCCAGTTCTCGAACCGGTCCTGTTTCCGTAGGTCCTTGATCAAACGTCCGCTGTCGAATCCCTCGCCCTCGTACCGCTCGCGGTTGCCGGCCATCTTGGCCACGAACTGAGCCTCGCCCGGGATGGCCAGGTCGGGATGTGAGTCGAATATCGCCCGATGCAGCGTGGTCCCACTCCCGTTGGTCCCAACGAAGAACCCAAATGGTCTCATCCAACCTCTCCCCTCATAGGCCCGCCTTGATCTCGGCCAGCGCCCGCCCGGCCGAGCGCCGTGCACCTTCGCCCTTCCTCTCCAGATGTTGCAGCGTTCCCAGTAGGGCCTGCATCTCAGAGAAACGCCATCCCGGTCTGGCCGCAGCATCTGTGTCCCCGTACCCATCGAGCACCGCCTCGGTCAGTGACCTTGTCCACGGGCCGTAGGAAGGCGTTGTGTAACGAAGCCGATGCACGAAGCGGGAGAGATCGAAGCCACGCAACTGAGGGATCCACATGAAGTCGATCAATCCGGTGCCCTGACTCATGATGATGACGTTGTCAGGGCTGAGGTCGCCATGGGCCAGAGTCAAACCATCGGGGTCCGAGGTGGCGGACTCGAAGAGCTCGGTGATCGAGCGCTCCAGGGACCGGCGTTCCGCATCGCTCAGCAGCGGGTCCATCGCATGCAGCTTGCGCCCTGTCTCCTGCCAGATTCGCTCCAACTCCGGGGCAGGGTCGGGCCGGGGCAGCGCCTCCACGATCCGGACTGCGGTCCCGACCCGGCGACACGCCTGCAAGGCCTGCTCCCGCCTGGTCTTGCTGGTCATGTATCCAATCGGCAAGCCGAAGGACCGTCCCTCCAAGCCCAGGGTGACCACCTCGAGGGTGTCAGAATCCAGGGCTAGGGTCTCGTTGATCGAGATCCCCGAGCCCTTGGCCTCCTCGGCGAATCGGTGACCGAAATCCTCACTGTTCAGGATCGCTGCCTTCGCCCGCACCAGGTTGCGCGAGCCCTGACGCTCGGCGGTGAAGAACGGGGCCTTGAAGAAGGCGGTGGCGACCGGGCCGGATGGGGCCACCAGGGTCAGGGGGAAAAGTGTCGATCGCTTCCGGTCCATGCGCACCCCGACCCGCCACTCGAACGACCCGGGGTCGACTGAGAGACGCGCGGCAAGCTCCTGGCGGGCGTGGTCGAGCAATGACTCGGTGGGGTGCTCGGGTCGTTGGTCGAGGGGCACGGTTGCGGGGCTGTAGGCCTAATAGCCGCTGAGCATGCCCATCTTCCGCCCGTATTCGAGGGAGCGGGAGAACATCCAAAGACCAGCCGACATCACGACCACGTTGAAGATGAGAAGGGCGAGCACGGCAGTGTTGAAGGGAACGTAAAAGGTCCCTGGATCCTCCATGAGCACCGCCCGGCTGGCGTTGATCACATAAGTGTGGGGGATGGCCCACGCCAATGTCTGCAGCCAATCCGGGAGCTGGGAGACCGAGAACACAGAGCCTGCCAGGAGCGAGGCTGCCATCCCGTAGAGGGTGAGGAAGGGCTTGGACCGCTTGGAGAGGATCAGGACGGCGGCGGACACGATCCCGATGGCGGTGCAGGCGAGGATCCCGAGCACGAGGAGGACAAGGAACTGCCACCATCCCGAGGCGACGTAGTCCGCCCCCAAGAGAAGGCCCATCCCCAGGATGATCGCCCCTTCCAGAGCGCCCATGGTGATCCGCCACAGGTTCATGGCAAAGGGGAGGTGAGTCCACGGCACGGGCTCGACGAGGAGTTGCTCGAGCGTGCCCCGGTTCAGTGCCCGTTGCAGGTTCCCGCCGAAGCCGCCGAGGGCTCCCTGGAGGATGGCGGTCACCGCCAAACCGAGCACGGCGAAGGTGAAGTAGTCCTCACCGACCTCGGGAGACTCGCCGACCAGGTCGCCGATGAAGAATGAGACGAGCACAGGGAGGATCGTCCCCAGCTCGCTGAGCACCAGGGACATCGGGTAGCTGATGTCTTCTATGACGTCCATCCGCAGGAAGGCCACTGCGATGGATGGCGTGGGTCGGTTGGGGGAACGCCGCTTTCGACGCCTGCCTGGCTCCTCGGTCGCCTCGGGCTTGGTATCGACACTCATGCGGTCTGGGTCTCTTTGTACATGTCGGCCAGGATGTCGCGGAGGGGTCGTTCCACCTCACGCAGATGGAGGACGTCTCCGACCACGGGCTCCAACGAGGCGAGCACGTCCCCCGTCGATATCGATGAGTGGAGTGCTGCAGTGAGGAGGCCCCCCTCGACAGCTATCGACTCGCCGAGGCCGGCCGTCTCGATCAGTTTGCGAGCCTGACGGGCGCCTTCGTCGGTGCGGAACTCGATCTCGAGCTGCTGGCGATCGACCATGGCTCGAAGCTCGTCGAGATCGCCGTCGTAGCGGATGCGACCCTTGTCGAGGAGGAGGACATGGGAGTGGAGAGCCTCGATCTCCTCCAACCGATGGGAGCTGATCATGCAGGCCAGTCCCTCATCTTCCACGATGTCGATGATCAGGCCGAGGAGCTCGTGAGCCGCCACCGGGTCGATTGCGCCGGTCGGCTCGTCGAGGATCAGCACCTTCGGGGCATGTAGCAGCGCTCGGGCCAACTGCAGACGTGCACGCATGCCCGAGGACAGGGCGAACACGGAGTGCTCGGCGGCATGGGTGAGATCGACCTTGGCCAGGGCATCGGCGATCTTGCCGTTCAGCTCTTCACCTTTGAGACCCTGGAGCCGGCCATGGAAGCGGAGGTTCTCATTGCAGGTGAGACGCATGAGCAGGCTGACGTCCTGACCCGGCATCCACCCAACCATTCGACGCACCGCCACCGACTCGTGCTCGGAGTCATAACCGGTCACGGTGGCGGTGCCACCCGACGGAGTGGTCAGACCGAGAAGGATGCGAAAGGTGGTGGTCTTGCCGGCGCCGTTGGGACCCACCACGGCACAGATCTCACCCGGACCCACCTCGAAGCTGATCCCGTCGAGGGCGGTGACCGCCTTCTTGATGTTGCTCCGGACCATGAGCTTCATCCAGGTCGG
>JAICND010000053.1 GCA_025929005.1 Acidimicrobiia bacterium | reverse complement strand
GCTGGGACGGGTGATGAGCGCTTATCGCTTCATTGCCTATGGCTCTTTTCCCCTCGGGGCTCTTCTGGGAGGGTGGCTAGCGGCCGTATTCGGGCTCCCCGCGACGTTCGTCCTGGGAGGAGCACTGACCGCGGCGCTGTGGCTGTTCATGCTGGGAGCGCTTGGGGACCTCGACCACCCACTCTGACATGATCTGGGGCGAACTGTCACAATCGAGTCATGACCGACCTCGAATCCCTGTCGACGCGCTACTGGGACCTCTCCCTCGAAACCAGCCCTTCCACGGCAACTCTGCTCGGTGACCGCCGCTTCGATCACTTGCTCGATGACCTCAGCCCGGAAGGAATGGATCGATAGACCGGGCAGCTGAGAGACCTGATAGCCGAAGCTCAGCAACTCGACATCTCCGGGTTTGACCAACAGCAGCTCCTCACCCGCGACCTGTTGCTCTCGGTGGCCGCCGACACGATCACAACGATCGAGACCAAGGTTCTGATCGGCGCCTGTGATCCGCTGATCGGACCGCTCAGCGGCCTTCTCAACTTCGTCAGTCAGACCAGGGCGCAAGATTCGACCCAGGCAAATGCGCTGTACGCGCGCTATCAGCAGGTTCCGCGTCTGCTGGCCGAGGCCATGGCCCTCCATCAGGATGAGGCCGACGCCGGTCGGACGCCCATCGCCGCCAACGTCCAGCGTGTGATCAGCGTGATCGACGACTATCTCGGCTCTCCGTTGGAGAGCGACCCATTCGCCAACATGGCGGGACCCGAAGACTGGGACGGGCTGGCCGGCTGGCAGGAGCGGATGCGGACGCTGACCACCGACCAGATCAGGCCGGCGGTGGCCACCTACCGGGAGGGGGTGGTTGGACTCCTTGCGGTGGCTCGTGACGAGGATCACTCCGGCCTGTGCCATATCACGGGAGGGGATGAGATCTACGAAAAGATGATCGCCCTTTTCACGACCCTCCCATATTCGGCTCAGGAACTGCATGAAATCGGCCAGTCGCAGGCCAAGGGCGTGCATGCCGACGAATTCCGCCATATTGGTGAGCGGGCATTGGGGACCGCCGACCTGGCTGAGATCCTCGACCGACTTCGCAACGATCCCTCACTGCGGTATCAGACGGCCGAGGAGATCGTCGAACACGCGCGGGAGGTCGTCGAGCGTTCATGGGAGGCGGCGGCAAACTGGTTCAACCTGCGGCCCATCGGCACCTGCGCGGTCGTTGAAGTCCCGCCCTACCTCGCCAAGAACGCTCCTCCCGCCTACTACTTCCCGCCAGCAACGGACGGGTCACGCCCCGGCACGTACTTCATCAACACGCACGATCCTGCCAAGCGGGTGCGGTACGCAGCTGAGGCGGTGGCGTTTCACGAAGCCAACCCGGGGCATCACTTCCAACTCACTCTGGCCTCCGAACTGAAGAACATTCCTGAGTTCCGCAAGCACTCTCTGGCGACCGCCTACGTCGAAGGGTGGGGGCTCTATGCCGAGCGTCTCGCTGACGAAATGAACCTGTACACAGGGGACACCGACTTGCTGGGGATGGTCTCGGCCGACGCCTGGAGGGCGGGACGGCTGGTAGTGGACACCGGAGTCCATGCCCTCGGTTGGAATCGACGTCAGTCGGTGGAGTTCTTGCAGAAGTGGACCGCCCTCGACCAACCGTCGAT
This sequence comes from Acidimicrobiia bacterium, assembly GCA_025929005.1. Classification (GTDB taxonomy): domain Bacteria; phylum Actinomycetota; class Acidimicrobiia; order Spongiisociales; family ZC4RG35; genus JAICND01. The sequence goes on along the minus strand of JAICND010000053.1, from coordinate 6,171 downwards.
CGAGACCGAGGTGGATCGTTACATCGGAGTCCCGGGTCAGGCGCTGGCCTACAAGGTCGGACAAATGGAGATCTTCCGCCTTCGTACCGAAGCGCAAGCGGCGCTGGGACCCCGCTTTGACATCCGCGGGTTCCACGACACCGTGCTCGGCAGCGGCCCCATGACCCTCGCCATGCTGGGCAACCTGGTGGCGGCGTGGGTTAAAGCCACCTAACCGCGCTTTTATCACCCAGACCCGCCGGAAACCGGCGGGTCTGGGTCGCGAAAAGGGGGACCGCGCCGCGAACCGGCCGGGGGGGGTCCCACGTATTGGGGACGGAAGCGAGTGGAAGGAGTGGATTCATGCGACGCTTCGCCGTTCTGGCCTCATCAGCGGTTCTGATGTTGGGTCTTTCCCTACCGGCCATGGCCGCGACTCAGCCGACTGGGGTCGCCAATGCCATCGACCGAAATGGAGGAAACAGCGCCCCAGGACCCCATTGCCACATCAATCTGGTTGCTAGCGCGCACTCGCGCGGATTCGACCTCATCATGGTCGGGGCAATCCACGAGGCTCACACCCACACGGGACTGCCGACCGGAATCTTCCAAGCGGACGGCGACTGCGTGGCCTGATCCCGGAAACCGCGCTTTTATCACCTAGACCCGCCGGAAACCGGCGGGTCTAGGTCGCGAAAGCGAGAAGATCGGCGGAGAGGGAGGGATTTGAACCCTCGGGAGAGCTATATCACCCTCCACTCGCTTAGCAGGCGAGCGCCTTCGACCACTCGGCCACCTCTCCAGGCTTCGATTCGCGGAGGGAGTGGGATTCGAACCCACGAGACCCCTGTCGGGACCTAGCGGTTTTCAAGACCACCGCATTCGACCGCTCTGCCATCCCTCCTGGGACTCAAAGGCTAGGCCCTCCGAACACAAGGGTACCCGCACCGGTTAGGAAGCCGTAGAGACTGGTCGGCTGGCGTTAGGAAATCATCAGACCTGCAATCCCGTTCGAGCATGCGGACTACAACGCAAGGGTGAACCAGACTTCGCCTTTGGTCGCACAACCAGTGACCCGATCGACTCAGAAGCGAGGCGGGCTCAAGAGGGACCTCGTTCCGGTGATGGCACTGCTTGGCGCCGTCTACGGCTGGTTGGTTGCCGTGGTCGCGGTGATCATCGCCGCGACCGTGTTTCTCGTCGGTTGACCCCCTTCAACTGACCGAGGTTGGGTCTACCTGCTCCGCCGCGGCCAGGTGGAACGGCACGCTCGTCACCGCAACATCGGGTTCCGCCGCCAACGCTCCCTTGATGACAAGCCCCGTCTGGTTGTGAAGTAGCTGCGCGATCCGCCCCGGGACGATGAACTCGGGCAGCAACACGTTGACGAGGGTCCCGGGCGGCTCGTCCCACCTACGGCGCCTGACATACCTGACCAGCGGGCGGGTGATGTCCCGGTAGGGACTCTCGATGATCTCGAGCTCCAGTTCCGGCCCGCTGGCGCGCCAGGCAGCCTCGACCCGTTCTCGTTGCTGCTCGTCGACGTCGATATGGACGCACGAGAGCTCATCGGGATGAAGCTGTCTTGCGTAGTCGAGGGCTTCGAGCGTCGGCCGAGTGACCTCGCTCACGGTCAACACGATCACATGGCGCGTGATTGCCGCCTGGGCGGAGGCGGGTCTCCGACGACGCTTGACGACGGTGAGATCGGTTACCGCCACGCCCGGCTCGAACAGCAGCAGCGCTTTCAGGATGAGGCTGTGAGGATGCGAGAAGAGGCTGCGGAGGCTGCGGGTCCGGAACCGCTCGGCGAGAACGACCGTGATCCGTGCATCGGGATGCGCATCTCTCTCATGGCGAATGTATTTGCGGATCCTTCTGACGATCGGGTCCCGGTCAGGCTCAAGCAGGACCAATGGATGTTGGGGATACAGGCGGCTCCAGGTGTGAACCAGATCGTCGCTCTCCTCCGGTTCGACGGCGTGAACCACTGTGATGCTCTCGGGATCGACCAGAGCGGCGTAACGCATGGCTCTTTCCGTCGCCGAGTCGGTGTGAGCCGCCAGCAGGATCAAGCGGTGGTTCCGCCGCGCTGCCGAGGCCCGCACACGGCTCAAATGCAGGGCGACCCGGCGGTAGTGGCGTCGCATTGCCATCATCCAGGCCACCAACAGCGGAATGGCGACGAGCACGATCCAGGCACCGTGGGCGAACTTCACGACAGCAACGATGACCAGTACAACACCGGTGGTCACAGCACCAACGAGGTTGATCACGACGGATCGGCGCCAGGCCCGCTCCCGTGTCTTGAGCCAGTGCCGCACCATTCCGGTCTGGCTCAAGGTGAAGCTAGCGAAGACGCCAATCACGTATAGCTGGATCAGCTTCGACACCTGAGCGTCGAAGGCCACCAACAGAAGCCCGGCCAGCAGGGCCAACGCAAGGATCCCGTTGGAGAAGACGAGTCGATCGCCACGGTTCCGGAACTGCCGGGGCATGAATCGGTGGCGGGAGAGGATGGCAGAAAGCCGCGGGAAGTCCTGATAGGCGGTGTTGGCAGCGAGGATGAGGATCCCGGCCGTGAAGACCTGCAGTATCCAAAAGCCGGCGCCACCCTCAAAGGCCACTCTGCCGATCTGGGAGATGACAGTTCCATACTGGTCGGCAGTGCTTTCCGAAATCCTTACGTCGAAGAGGCGGGCCAAAGTCGAGATCCCCAAGAACATGGAGATGGAAATGGCACCCATCACGCCCAGAGTCGCCGCAGCGTTGCGACTCTTCGGCTCCCGGAAGGCCTGCACGCCGTTGGCGATGGCTTCCACCCCAGTCAACGCGGTCGATCCTGAGGCAAACGCCCGCAGAATCAGAAAGAGGGTCACACCGCCGAGTTCGGGTTCGAGAGGGATTCCAGCCGAGGCTGCCGTCGGGCACACCCCATCCGAACACTTAATGAAACCGACGATCAGCATCGTGAACACCGTCGCCACAAAGGCGTAGGTCGGGAGGGCAAAGAGCCGGGATGACTCCTTCGTCCCTCGTAGATTGGCGATCGTGAGGACCACCACACACGCCAGCGCCAGCTCCACCCGCCACTCGAGGAGGGCCGGGTAGGCCGACGTGATCGCAGCGACACCTGCTGCGGCTGAAACGGCCACCGTCAACACATAGTCGGTGAGAAGCGCGGCTGCCGCCACCACCCCGGGGCCGACGCCGAGGTTCTCCAGGGCAACGATGAAAGCGCCCCCACCGCCCGGGTAGGCGCGGATGGTCTGCTGATACGAGATGACCACTATCGCCAACAGCACGGCGATGGCAATGCTGATGGGGGTGAGGAGGCTCAAGGCTCCTACGCCAGCCAGAGCCAGGACCAGCATCGCCTCCTCGGACGCATAGGCGACCGAAGAGAGAGGGTCCGAGGCGAACACCGGCAAGGCCAGACGCTTGGGGAGGAGTTGCTGGTCTTCGTCCCGAGAGGCGAGAGGTTGGCCGATGACCCGGCGCTTAAGGGTCGTCCACGCAGTCATCGAAGTTCTCTGGTGTACCCCAAGTCCGGGTCAACCCGCCGATCTTGACGCGTTCCTAACGCACGGATCTGAATCCTGACGCGGCCTGTTCGTCAGGCTGCATGCAGTTCGAATGGATGTAGCTTGAGGTCGTCAAAGGCGATCAGGTGAGACCTTCGGGGACAACTCAACGCTCACAGGGGGCCGTGAGTCGCGCGAGGCAACTCGGCGCCTGGACCCTGGCGGCCGTCGGTCTCCCGGTGTTGACCTGGCTTCTCCACGGACTCTCTGACCGCCTGGGTCTCCACAACGTTCTGCTCCTTTACCTTCTCATCGCGGTGCTGGTGGGCGCCATTGGTGGGGTGTTGCCCGCGGTCGCGACCGCCCTGGGAGGATTTCTTCTAGCGAACTGGTTCTTTACCGAGCCGTTCCACACGTTGGTGGTCGGGGACCCCGACCACCTCGTGTCGTTGTTCGTGTTTCTGGTGGTGGCACTCGCAGTCGGCTTGTTGGTGGGACTTTCCACCCGCCGCAGCGCGGAGGCTGGGCGAGCCCGGGCCCAGGCCGAGGCTCTGGCTTCCAATGTGTCGACGGGAGGTCAGGACGATCAGGGTTTGGTCAGTCGCATCAGGGAAGTCTTCTCGCTCACCTCCGTCAGCTTGCTTCGGCGATCGGAGGGTGGCTGGGAGGCCCTGGCCTGGGCCGGAGAGCCAGAGCTGAAATCTCCCGAGGAAGGGACCGAGGTCATTGAGCTGACCCCCGAGACCGTGCTGGTGCTACTCGATGGAAGGCTGACCGCGGACGATCGCATGGTTCTCCGCGCCTTCTCCGCACAAATTGTGCAGGCTTTAGAGCGCGAGCAACTCGAACGGGAAGCCCGCGCCGCCGAGGCACTCATGGCCACTGATCGACTGCGGACTGCCGTTCTCGACGCTGTTTCGCACGACCTGCGCACACCCCTGGCCACGATCAAAGCATCGCTCACCAGCCTGCTCGAAACTGGCGTCGAATGGACGCCAGAGGAGACCCGGGCATTTCTGCAGGAGGCAGTCGGACAAGCCGAGCGCCTCAATCGGATGGTGGGCCGACTGCTCGACGCCAGTCGCCTCCAGGCCGGAGCGGTCCACGTCTTCTTCCGTCCGGTCCTCCTGGACGAGGTGGTGTCCACGGCTCTCTCCGGGCTCGGCCACAGTTCCGAACGAGTCCTGGTCGACATCCCGGAGGGGCTGTCGCCGGTGCAAACAGACCCCGACCTGCTCGAGCGGGTCATCGCCAATCTGGTTGAAAACGCGGTGACGTGGTCAGGTCCGGACGAAACGGTGCGAGTTATCGCCGACCAGTTGGATGGTCGGGTGGACCTGAGAATCCTCGATACCGGCCCCGGTATCCCTGAAGCCGCTCGGGAACTCGTCTATCAGCCCTTCCAGAGGTTGGGTGATGCCAGGGGGCAAGGTGTTGGCCTTGGCCTCACCGTCTCACGAGGGCTGCTCGAAGCCATGGGTACCAACCTGCGCATCGAAGACACACCCGGCGGCGGTGCCACGATGGTCATCGAGTTCAAGACCGCCAATCGCCCTCTGTTGTCCAGCCATATCAAAGAAGGCAGTCATGCCTGACCGGTTCCGGATTCTTGTCGTCGATGATGAGCCCGGCATCGTCCGCGCCCTGGGGATCAATCTGAAAGCCCTGGGTTACCAGGTTGAGACAGCTGCCAGTGGAGAGGAGGCCCTGCGCAAAGCCGCCGACCACCGCCCCGACGCGGTCATCCTCGATCTCGGTCTGCCTGGAATCGACGGGATCGACGTCATCCGCGGGCTGCGCGTTTGGACCAACGTCCCCATCATTGTCCTGTCGGTTCGGGAAGCAGAACGCGAGAAGATCGCCGCGCTCGATGCGGGAGCCGACGACTACGTGACCAAACCGTTTGGCATGGGCGAGATGCTCGCCAGGCTGCGCGCTGCTTTGCGACGCGAGATCGATGAGGAGGCCGAGGCGCCCGTGATCGAAACGGCCGACTTCACCATCGATCTGGCGGTAAAGCGGGTGATGCGAGGAGGTAGCGAGGTCAAGCTGACGCCGACTGAATGGGGGGTTGTCGAGGTCCTGGTCCGCCACCAGGGCAAGCTGGTGAGCCAAACCCAACTTCTCAAGGAAGTGTGGGGCCCGCAATACGGGGAAGAGACCAACTATCTCCGTGTGTTCATCGCCCAGGTGCGACGCAAACTCGAACCACAGCCAAGCACGCCCCGCTACTTCATCACCGAGCCGGGGATGGGCTACCGATTCCAAGTACCGACAGCTTGATAGTGAGGGTGCTCAAACGGTGGGGGTTTTCCAAGGGTTGGGTCGAACCAGAAACCGATCCTTCGCAGCTCAGCCAGCTGGTCTCAAATTGAGTCGACGCAACAGCTGCGCGTTGATCGCTACCACCACCGTCGAGGCGGACATCAGAATCGCAGCTACGGCCGGGGCAAGGACTATTCCGGCCCAGGCCAAGGCCCCTGCGGCTAGGGGTATGGCGGCGACGTTGTAACCCGCTGCCCACACCAGGTTCTGGATCATCTTCCGGTAGCCGGCCTCAGATAGCCGTCGGATCCCGACCACCCCTCGCGGATCGTCCGAGGCGAGGAAGATTCCAGCCGACTCGATGGCGACATCAGTCCCAGCTCCAATAGCAATTCCAACATCG
>JAICND010000470.1 GCA_025929005.1 Acidimicrobiia bacterium | reverse complement strand
GATCAACGATGTGACGCGGTGTTGGGAATGGATGCCTGGGTGGAACCCGTCCCCGACCGGATCATTGCTAACGAGGCAATCACTCCGATGTTGTTCATGCGGTCCGATGGGTGGCGAGGGACCCCCAACGATGGGCGGCTGCGGGGACTTGCTGAACGGAGCAACGAAGTCACCTACTGGATCGGCATTGAGGGAGCCGGTCACAATGACTTCGTCGTCACCCCTTTTTTCTCACCGGCCGCGGCTCGCCTGGGGATGAAGGGCCCGATCTCGTTGGGCCGGGTCGTTCCGATCATCGATCGCTTCCTGCGAGGTTTCTTTGACACCGCTTTGTTGGGTGCCGGTACCGCCGCAGTGGAACAGAATCCGTTTGGGGAAGTGACCCTCGAGGTGCTGGGTCGCGGTGGGGGCTGAACTCAGCCGCCGGGACCGGTGAAAGTTTCTCCGACCACCACCTGATCGGGTTCACCGCCGGCCAGTACGGCGTCGATGGTGCTGCCCAGCAAAAGCGCATCAGCGGCACCGATGATCTTGCGTACCACCGTGCCGTCGGCACCTACTACGAAGGTCTCGGGGATGCCGAATACTCCGTAGGCGATGGCGGCCCGACCTCCCGGGTCCGTCACGTAGAGGGTCGCCGGCGAGCTTCCGAATTCCTCTAGAAACGTGGCGATGTCGGCGGGGTCGTTGCGGTAGGCGATGCTCACGAAACGGACCCGTCGACCGGCAAACGCATTTGCCGCCGCCACCAGATGGGGCTGTTCCTCTTGGCAGGGGAGACACCACGAGGCGAAGAAGTTGATGACCACGACGTCGGCATCGATTTCGCCGAGATCGACCTCGCCCTGACCATCGAGGCGTGGCAGGGAGGCCGTCGGGGCGGGTTGTCCGAGGAGAGGGGAGTCGACGATGGTGGGGTCGTCGCCGAACCGCGAGGTGAAGACGACCGCCAACGCCACCGAGATCAGGACCATCCCCGCGGCCAGCCACCTCACGACTCTCATTCGCAGGAATCTCCGGCCAGGGTCGAGGCAAGATCAGCTTCAACACTTGCCCGTACCTCCACATCCAGATCGGTAGCCGCCAGCACGCGGCCGAAGAGGTCACTGGCGCTCACCGGATCATCCCTCCCACACCAGACCACCCGTCCCTTGAGGTAAAGGGCGAAGGGATCATCGGGTACCGCCTCCAGCGCCTGATCGATCAGGTCGATGGCGAGATCCACCTCACCATTGCCGTCGAAGACCATCCAGCCGAGTCTGGTCAACGCAGCCCCAGCCTGGACCGGGTTGGGTTCAGCCTCGATCACCGCCTCATAGTGCGGAAATGCCCGCTGGTAATCGCCGTCCTCGAAGTAGCGGTTGGCGAGGGCGAGTCGCATCCCGATGATCTGAGGGTCGTCACTGTTGGCCGCGATGACGGCTTCGAGGGTCTCGTTTGAGATGGTCGCCGGGTCGATCGGTGGCAGGTCGTCGACCCTCGCCTGTCGGAATTGGCCCACCGCGGCCAGAGCGATGGCGGCCGCACCCAGGACCAGAATGCTGCCAAGCGCCGTGCGTCTGAAAGGTGTGGCGGGCACCCGGTTCAGAGCCGCAGCCTCCGTCCTCTTCTTCGGACGGAAACGGCTCAGGACCACACCGGTCCCCACGGCAATGGCGGCTATCGGGAGAGCCCACAGCCAGATGGTGGAGCCCCGGAGGGGAGGGTCGAGCAAGACCGAACCGCTGAACGATGCGACCAGTTCTTCGATGATCTCTTGATCGGTGCGCCCCTCCTCGATCCGTGTGCGCACCAGGTCCATCATGTCTCGGGCAGAGTCTGAAGGGGAGTCAGCGATCGACTCGCCTTGACAGACCGGGCAGCGAATTCGCTCTCCGAGTGCCCGGGCCCGATCCCCGGCGGGGTCGGGGGCCAGGGCAACGGCAACGACGAGCACCACCGCCATGGCGGCGGTCATCGACCACGAGGTCAGCTTG
>JAICND010000515.1 GCA_025929005.1 Acidimicrobiia bacterium | reverse complement strand
GAACTTGGTTTCGACGACATCCAGAAGAACTAGGCGGATAGAGATATGGGCAGGAAACGACTTGTTACAACCGTGAAGCTGCAGCTGCCGGCCGGTCAGGCGACCCCGGCGCCACCGGTGGGAACCACCCTGGGGCCTCACGGCATCAACCTGATGGACTTCGTCAAGGCATACAACGAGGCCACGTCCTCACAACGCGGGATGATCATTCCCGCCGAGGTCTCTGTCTACGAGGACCGCTCCTTCACCTTCGTGATCAAGACACCGCCGGCGGCCGCTCTGCTTCGCCAGGCCGCCCGGGTCGATAAGGGTTCCGCCGAACCTCACAAGGTCAAGGTCGGATCAGTCACTAGAGCCCAGGTGAGGGAGATCGCCGGGATCAAAATGCCCGACCTCAATGCCAACGACATCGAGGCCGCCATGAAAGTGGTGGAGGGCACCGCCCGATCGATGGGAATCAAAGTAGAAGGCTGAGATCGTCAGCCCTCAAAGACGGAAGTACACAGACAGTGGGAGAACCGTGGTGAGCGGTTCGCCTGGACCACGGAGGTAAAGGATGCCGGGACACGGCAAGAAATATCGTGAGGCAATGGAGCGGTTCAACCGCGAATCTGCCTATCCCGCCCCGGAGGCCATCGCCCTCGTCAAGAGCATGGCCACAGCTAGGTTCGACGAGACCCTGGAAGCAGCCTTCCTGTTGGGTATCGATCCTCGTAAGGCCGATCAGCTGGTGCGGGGGACGGTCGCCTTGCCCCACGGGACCGGCAAACAGGTCAGAGTCGCGGTTTTTGCTCCTGCCGATAAGGCCCGCGACGCTGAAGAGGCCGGAGCCGACCTGGTGGGCGGAAAAGAACTGGTCGCTGAGTTGGCGGCCGGGCGCGAGCTCGACTTCGACCTAGCCATCGCCACACCCGACATGATGGCCGAGGTAGGAAAACTCGGTCGGATCCTCGGACCCCGGGGACTTATGCCCAACCCCAAGGCCGGGACCGTCACTCAGGACGTGGCCAAGGCCGTTGGCGAGTTCAAGGCCGGTCGAATCGAATACCGCAACGATCGGTTCGGCAACGTCCACGTCCCCATCGGTAAGGCGTCTTTCACACCCGAACAACTGGTGGCGAATCTCGCAGCTGTGGCAGCCGAGATCGTCAGGGTGAAACCCGCCTCGGCCAAGGGACGCTACGTCAAAAAGCTCGTCGTGTCCTCAACCATGAGCCCGGGCGTACAGGTCGACACGGGCAAAGTCGAAGACTTGACGGCCCTCGCTCACTGAGATAGTCGGATCCGTCCGACTTGCTCCTTGAAGAGTAGGGGGGTGCCGGGTTCCGGATCCTTTTCGGGCGTCGGCTGCCAGGTCCACCGTCCGACGAAGCGCCCGTTCGGTCCTCACCGCAGGGTAGGGGCTGCGGTCTGAGCGCTGCGTTGCCCGGTTTTTCAAATCCAGGGTCGGCGGGGGCGGTCAGGAAACCCGCCGCTCTCTTCCGGCGACCCCCCTGTTCTCAACCTGGCAAGTGTGGAGAAGAACTCGACGAAAGTCCAGGTAATATTTTCCACCTCGTTTCGCGTTCTGGCGTTTTGGCGCATCGCACCGCCCATCGTTAACCTTTGACCAACAACTCTTTCCTCGGCCCAAGACCGTTGGTGTGCGCAAGCAG
>JAICND010000217.1 GCA_025929005.1 Acidimicrobiia bacterium | reverse complement strand
TTGCAGGCGGGCGACGGTCTGACGAAGCCGGGCGCTGAGTTCGTTGGTGGTCAGGGTCGGTGCAGGCACTTCGCTGAGGAAAATATTAGCTGAGGAAACTACCTCGCCGCACCTGTGCCCACTTCCGCAGGGGACAAAGGAACCTCCCGCGTTTCGCCTCAAGGCTTCTGTCTTCCGTCTTCCGTCGTCCGTATTCCGTCTCAAAGGCCGTTTTCGGATGGCATCGTGGCCACACGTACAATCCCCGACCCGATGACCGAGCTCAAGGACACCGAAACACTCCACACCGGTCGCGAGGTCTTCTACATGGTCCTGGCGCTGGCCGCCATGTTTCCCGGCGTCTACGTCCGAATCGCCGGAGTCCACCCGACGCCGGTCCTGGGCGCAGCCCTCTTTGGGCTCGCCATCGTTGGCGCGGCCTTCATGCTCTCGTGGGCGGCGGAGATCGTGCAGCTCGACATCTCCGGTGGTCTAGCTCTCGCCCTCCTGGCACTGATCGCAGTCTTGCCCGAGTACGCGGTCGACTTCGTCTTTGCCTGGAAAGCCGGCACAGATCTCTCCCAGGCTCCCAACGCCCTGGCCAACATGACCGGGGGCAATCAGCTCCTCATCGGCTTCGGTTGGCCTCTGGTGGTGTTGCTGGCAACCTGGCGGATTAGGAAGCTACGAGGGGCCTCTCAGGGTTTGGTGGGAGGCGCCGACCAGGAGAAGGTGGTACTGGCGCCGATTCAGTCGGTCGACATCGCTTTCCTCAGCCTCGCCACGATCTACGGCCTTTTCCTACCCCTTCGCAGCAGCCTCACCCTCGTCGATGCCGCGGTGTTGGTCGCCATCTATGTCGGTTATTTGATAAGGCTCTCGCGGGCACCGGCTGAGGCCCCCCACTTGGTGGGACCCGCAGCCATGGTCGGGCAACTACCCACGCGAACCAGACGCAGTCTGAACATCCTCTTTTTCGCAGTGGCCGCGGGCACCATCCTGGCCGTGGCGGAGCCTTTCGCCGAAAGCCTGGTCGAACTAGGCCAGGCCTACGACATCCCCGAGTTCTTGCTCGTGAAGTGGCTGGCGCCCCTTGCTTCGGAATCGCCCGAGCTGTTGGTTGCGGCCCTCTTTGCCTGGCGGCTTCAGTCCTCCACCGGATTGGGTGCGTTGGTCTCCTCGAAGGTGAACCAGTGGACGCTCCTAGTTGGCACGCTTCCGTTGGTGTTCATCATCTCCTCTTCAATCGGTAGAAGCGCTTTCTCCGCCGGCGGGCTCCCCCTCGGCCCCGAACAACAAGCGGAACTCTTCGTCACTGCCGCCCAGTCGGTGTTCGCAGTAGCGGTGCTGTCGAGCCGCAGCATGGACCGCAAGGAGGCGTGGGTGCTGTTCGCGCTGTTTGTGGCCCAGTTCGCCGAGTCGCTTTACGTGTCCCTGATCCTCGACGCCGGAGAGAACCCGGTGGGTCGCATCGTGGTGGGCATAATCTTTCTGGTCGCCGCTGCCTGGGTCATCTCTCGCAACTGGCGGCTCTTGCGACGAATGATCGGGGACGGCTTGCGCAGACCGATCAACGAGCTCCTGACAGGAGACTGAAATGGCGGGTTTTCGGACCAGACAGGTGCACGCCGGGGTCACCCCCGATCCGACCACCGGAGCCATCCTCACCCCGATTCACCAGGCCACCACCTTCGCCCAGGAGTCGGTCGAGGAGTACATGGCTCGCGGCTATTCCTACAGCCGCGCCGCCAACCCCACCGTCTCGGCATTCGAAGAGAAGATGGCGAACCTCGAGGGAGGTGTCGGGGCCGCGGCTTATGCATCCGGAATGGCCGCCACCGCTGCCGTCATGATGGCGTTCCTCGGAGCGGGTCAACACGCCCTTGTCTCTGACGTCGTTTATGGGGGCACCCACCGGTTCGCTACCCGAGTCCTGTCACGATTCGGAGTCGACTTCGACTTTGTCGACACCGCCGACAATGACCTGATCGCCGCCGCCGTGAAGCCCAACACGGCGCTCATCTTCACCGAGACACCGGCCAACCCCACCCTCAAGCTCACCGATCTCGCCGCCGTGTCCGACATCGCCCGCGAGCACGGGGCCATCCACGCCGTCGACAACACTTTCCTCACCCCCTACTACCAGCTCCCGCTGGAACTCGGCGCCGACGTGGTGGTCCACTCCACCACCAAGTATCTCGATGGGCACAACGCCACTCTGGGAGGAGCGGTGGTGGCCGCGAGGATTGAGCATGTCGACGAACTCAAGTTCATCCAGAAGTCAGCCGGTTCGATCACGTCGCCCTTCGTAGCTTGGTTGACCATGCAGGGCGTCAAGACCCTCTCCGAGCGAATGGACCGACAATCCTCCAACGCCATGGAGGTCGCCCGCTTCCTGGAGGCCCATCCCAAGGTCACAGCGGTTGGCTACCCGGGGTTGGAGTCCTTCCCACAGCATGATCTCGCCAAGCGACAGGCAACCGGCTTCGGGGCGATGGTCTGGTTCGAGGTGGAAGGTGGAATCGAAGCCGGCAAGACAGTGATGCGATCGGTCGAGCTGTGGACTCTCGCCGAGAACCTGGGAGCCGTCGAGTCTCTCATCACCCATCCCGTGACGATGACCCACGGCGAGATGTCGGTCGAAGAGAGATCCAAAGCGGGCATCACCGACGGACTCGTTCGTCTCTCGGTGGGCTTGGAAGACTCTGAAGACTTGATCCACGATCTTGACTTCGCTCTCGCTCAGGTCTGAGTCGACGCGCGAGTCCGAATCCGGCTACAACTCAGCCTCAGCCCCTGGGAGGAAGAAGCGGTTGGTTCTCAAGGTGTCGGTGCCCATGGACCTTGTTCAGGGCGACGTCGACGAGGGCTATGGACGGGTTGCAGACGTTTTCCGGGACAACTTCACCAAACGACATGAGATAGGCGCCGCCTGCGCCGTTTTTCGAGAGGGCCGCAAAGTCGTCGATCTCTGGGGCGGCTATCGCAACGGGCTAACCGGTGAGGTCTGGGACGAGGACACGATCGTCCCGGTCGCGTCGACCACCAAAGGCATGGCGGCCATGGCAGTCGCCCTCGCCCACACCCGGGGATTGATCGATTTCGACGCTCCGGTCTCAAGCTACTGGCCCGAGTTCGCAGCTAACGGGAAGCTAGCTGTAACGGTCCGCCAACTCTTGTCCCATCAGGCAGGTCTCTGCGCCATCGACCAGCCGCTTGGACTGGAAGATCTGGCGGACCTCGATCGCGTTGCCAAGGTCATCGCCCAGCAAGCTCCGGCCTGGCTACCCGGCACTCGTCAGGGTTATCACGGCATCAGTCTCGGTTGGTATGAAGGTGAATTGATTCGCCGGGTCGACCCGCAACACCGGAGTCTCGGACGCTACTTCGCCCAAGAGATCGCCGAGCCTTTGGGAATCGAGTTCTACATCGGCCTTCCCGATGATGTCGGCGATGAACGCCGGGCCACCTTTCACGCCTACAAACCCGTCGAGATGCTCCTCCATCTCCACGAGTTCCCTGCCAAGTTCGTACTTGGCTTTCTCAATCCCCGCAGCATTACCTACCGGACGTTTGGCAACCCTCGCATCCTCGGGTTGCTCGACAACTACAACCGGCGCGACGTTCTCAGGACCGAAATCCCTGCGGCCAACGGCGTCGGATCGGCTCGAGCTATCGCCGCCGCCTATGGTGAATTCGCCACTGGTGGCAAGCGGCTCGGACTCTCCTCCTCCACCCTCGAGGCACTGAGTAGCCCGGCGGAGGAACCTGCGTTCGGGCGTGAGGATGTTGTGCTTGGGATCGAGTCGCTGTTTTCACTCGGCTACGTCAAGCCGTTCCCCCGTTTCCAATTTGGTACATCCGAGGGGTTGGCATTCGGCACACCGGGAGGCGGCGGCTCTTTCGGCTTCGGCGATCCAGACCTTGGCGTCGGCTTTGCCTATGTGATGAACCGGACCGGGTTCCGGCTCTTCGACGACCCTCGCGAGATCGCACTGCGCGACGCGGTCTACCGGTCGATGAACGCCACACCGCAGAT
>JAICND010000111.1 GCA_025929005.1 Acidimicrobiia bacterium | reverse complement strand
TGGCAACGAGGTCTCCATCACTGGACCTGCACCGGAGGTCGAGGAAGTCAGGACCGTTCTGGAGGAGCTGCTGCTTCTCGTCCAGGAGGGTCAACGGCTCGACGCCCAACGAGTCGATCAAATCGTGCAGATGGTCCGCGAAGACATTCCCAGTCCGGCTGGCATCCTCTCAGACGGCCTGGCGGTGGGTCGTGGGAAACTGGTTCGTCCCAAGACTCACGGCCAGCACCACTACATATCGGCGATACGGGACAACACCGTCACCTTCGGGATCGGCCCAGCCGGCACCGGCAAGACCTACCTGGCGATGGCCGCCGCCGTCGAGGCGCTGGTCTCCGGTCTGGTGCGACGGATCATCTTGACCCGTCCGGCGGTTGAAGCCGGCGAACGTCTGGGCTTCTTGCCGGGTGACTTGTTTGCCAAGATCGACCCCTACCTGCGTCCCCTCTATGACGCCTTGTGGGACATGCTCGGACCGGAGGAGACCGCCCGGCTCACCGAACGAGGGACCATCGAGATTGCCCCTCTCGCCTATATGCGTGGCCGCACCCTCAACGATGCCTGCGTGATCCTCGACGAGGCCCAGAACACCTCGCCCGAGCAAATGAAGATGTTTCTGACACGACTGGGCTTCAATTCCAAGATGGTGATCACCGGGGACGTGACCCAGACCGATCTTCCTGCCCAAAAGGTGTCAGGGCTTGACACGGTCCGCCGGATTCTTCAGGGAATCCCGGGAGTGACGTTTGTGACGTTGACTAGCCGGGATGTGGTACGCCACCGGATCGTGGCCGCCATCGTTGACGCCTACGGTCGCTTCGAAGCGGACTCAAAGTGACTCGCATCACATGGACCCGAATCGGGATCTTCGTCTTCACGACGGTGGCCGCTTGGGCGATCCTTTCCATCGGCACCAGTGGCACGGCCGGCTTGCAGGTCGAAGACCTCGCCTCTCGAGACTATGACGCCAAGACCCAGGCAGTAGTTGTGGACGAGCAAGCCACCGCGGACGCCAAGGCAGCAGCTATGGCGCTGGTCGAGGACCACTACCGCCATGACGAAGAGGCTGAGACCGATGCGTTCGACGCGCTGACTCTTGTCATCACCACGGTTCGGGAAGGCGCGGTCGACACGACCATGGCAGCGCCGCGGCTTAACGCGCCTGAACCTAAGGAGCCCAGTGGCGAGACCACTACCACTAGCGAGGGGGAGACCACAACGACCGTCCCCGTAATGCTGATGGCCACTGGCCGCCTCTTTGTAGACGGTGACGGTGACGGCAACCTGACCGAAGGGGTTCAGGGGGTGCAACCGGATCGGGGAATGACGGGCATCGACGTGTACCTCTACGACGCGTTTGGAACCCTGGTCGCGCAGACCGAGACCCAGTCCGACGGATCCTGGAACGTTCAAGTCCCCGAGTCGGCCCTGTATGTGGCAATCAATGGCCTGGACCCCGACTTTCCCGCCAGCCTCACGCTGTCCACGGACAACGATCTGCAGGAGTTGGATTGCGGAGCGGAAACCTGCATCAGCGTGCCGGTCGGGTACGAGCCGACGGTCCGAGATCCGCTGACACTGGCATCCGAGTTGGCGGCGGAATTCCCAACTATCAACCGCGAAGCTCTCACGACTCTTGCAAACCTCGCCACGCAAGATGTCTTTGGCGCGGCTGTTGGTGAAGAGTCACTGCTGGAGAAGGTGAATCAAGCGGCCCAGCAACGTCTCTTGAGTGAGTTTGGGAATCGGATTCAGGACAATGTGCTCGAAGTGCAGCAGGCCATAGCTGCGCAGCCCCCCGGCGTCCTATTAGGCGGCACTCTCAATATCGAAGCAAGCCAGGCTGCCGCAGCGCTGGTCAACTCTGTGATCAGGTCCAACTTCGTCTATGACGAAGCCGCCACAGTTGAGGCTAAGAACGAGGCGGCGGATCAAGAACCCGAGGTCACGGTCACTTTCCTACCCCAACAGAACATAATCCGCAGGGGAGAGACGCTCTCAGCGTTCCATATCGCAGCCATCGTGGCGACCGGTGCCGCCTCGGGACGACCGGGTCAAGAGGCGGGCCTATTGGCGGTCATGGCAGTCCTGGTGGGAGCTCTTGGGTTCTACCTAGCTCGATTTCGTCCGGAATTCTGGACCCGTCCTCGAATGGCGGCCCTGTTGGGGCTTCTGATCGTCCTGGGGGCGGCCGGGGTCCGTCTCACCATGGCTCTTCAGGAGAGCGTGCAGGACTCTTCGGCTTGGTATGCGCTGCCGGGAGTGGTGTTTGGCCTGCTGGCGGCTGTGTTATTTGATTCGCGGATCGCCGTTCTGATGGCTGTCGCCATGGCTGTTCTCGCCGCCACCGCCACCCGGGATCCCGGAGTCGCAACCTATGCGATGTTCTCAACATTGATCCCCGTCGGGTTTGTCTCGTCGCTCTCGACCAGGGGTTCATATCGGAAGGCAGTGTTGGCATCAGCTGCGGTCGTAGCTGGTATCGCCGCGGCCGTAGCGTGGTTCTTCCACACCAACCCCGACCAGCTTCCGTGGAACACGATGCTTCAGTCCGCCGGTTGGGCTCTCGGGGTTTCGTTGCTCACTGCCTTGCTTGGGTTGGCCGCCCTGCAATTCTTCGAATCCGCCTTCGACATCACGACCAGCCTCACACTTCTGGAGTTCACCGATCGCAATCACGAGGCGCTGCTGCTTCTGCAGGAGAAGGCCTTTGGCACCTTCAATCACTCTCTCATGGTGGGCACCCTGGCGGATGCTGCCGCACGGGCCGTCGGTGCCGATCCACTGTTGGCCCGGGCCGCCGCTTACTACCACGATCTGGGTAAGACCGAGAACCCTTCATATTTCATCGAGAATCAGTTTGGCGCAGCCAACCCTCACGACGATCTGGCGCCGCGGCAGTCCGTGGAGATCATTCGCAAGCACGTGACCGACGGGGTCGAGTTGGCCCGCAAGTTCAGGATCCCCTCTGAGGTGGCCGAAGCCATCGTCACCCATCATGGTGACGGCATCATGCGGTTCTTCTATGAAAAGGCGAGGCTGCTCGAGGGCAACGAAGCCGTCGACCCCGACGACTTCCGCCACATCGGGCACAAGCCTCGATCGGCCGAAACCGCCATCGTGATGCTGGCCGACTCCCTCGAGGCCGCCTGCAGGGCCGTGTTCGCAGACGAAGAGCCAACACCGCAGGCCATCGAGAAGGTGGTCGCCCGGGTCGTCGACGAGAAGATGAACGACGGGCAGCTTTCAGACAGTTCGCTCACTCTGGGACAGCTGAGCCGCGCTCGGTCGGCCTTTTTCGAGGCGCTGGTCGGTCACTATCACCAGCGTATTGCCTATCCCAACTTCCCGGGCTCGTAGGGTGGACGAACCCGGTCGAAGATGAACGTGCAGATAACCGACGAGCATCCCTCGTCCGGCGTGGATGGCGTGGCTCTACGCCGATGGGCTGTGGCAACACTCGCTGCCGAGGGCTACCCGGACTCGACCGAATTGTCGTTGACGTTGGTTGGCGACGATCAGATTGCCGAGTGGAACCAGACCGCGTTGGGCAAGGATGGTCCGACCGACGTCCTCTCCTTCCCGGTTGAGCTTCTCGCTCCGGGCGTGGTGCCACAGGTTGATGTCGATGGGCCTCCGCTGCTGATTGGTGACGTTGTCATCGCACCCGACTTCGTGCGACGCCAGGCCGAGGACCTGGGAGTAGACCCACTCGACGAAATGGCCTTGATGGTCACCCATGGCATTCTTCATCTGCTTGGTTACGACCACACCGACGATGTCCAGGCGGAACTTATGGAGAATCGCGAACGCGACATCCTCGATCTCGTCGGCAGGAGTCGCCGCTGATGCTGTGGGCTATATCTGTAATTGCGCTGGTGGCGGCAGCCGCCTTGCGAGCAGGTGCATTCTCGGCGCTGAGGATTCCCCGGGCTGATGCGCTAAAGGACGCCGCTGAGGGCAAGTCAGGAGCGGCCGTCGTGGGTCGCCTTCTCGAACAGAGAGAGCAGATCTCTCCGGCGGTCAACGCGGTCCACTCCGCCCTCCTCCTGGTGGCAGCTGTGCCTGCCGCCTGGCTGGTTGGCAGGAGCATGCAAGGGGCGACCGTCGCCTGGGCCCTACTGGCGCTGACCATAAGCCTCTGGTTGACGGCCGATTACATCCCCCGCGCCCTCGGACGCTGGCGGCCGCGGACCCTGGCTTACCGCCTGGCGCCTCTGCTCCGGGTGTCGGTGCGATGGGGAGCGGCCGCCAATGACCTCCTGGCCGACGAGGAAGAGCCTTCCAGCAATGGCGAAGAACTTGATGAAGAAGAGGAGCAGGAAGAACGCGAGTTGATCTCGTCCGTCCTCGACTTCACCGACGCGATCGTCCGAGAGGTGATGGTGCCCCGGGCCGACATGATCACCATCGACCGTAAGGCGGGACTGACGGAGCTTGCTGCCCTGGCTGAAGAACATGGGTTCTCTCGGTTTCCATTGGTCGACGGGCCCGATGGCGAAATTGTCGGCACCGTTCTCGCCAAGGACGTCCTGGGTGCCTTTGCGGCGGGGCGACCGATTGACACGGTGGAGCAGTTTCGGCGTGACGTCGTCTTCGTACCGGAAACCAAGCGAGTACCCGACCTTCTGCGAGAAATGCAGGCGTCCAAAACCCACCTTGGAATTGTGGTCGATGAATTCGGTGACATCACGGGTCTGGTGACGATCGAGGATCTACTCGAAGAGCTCGTCGGTGAGATCGTTGACGAACACGACGAGATCGAGCAGATGATCGTTCCCCTCGATAACGGAAGCTACCTCGTCGACGCCCGGCTTGATGTGCCTGAGCTGGCGGCCGCTCTAGGGGCCACATTGCCCGACGACGAGTGGGACACCGTCGGTGGGCTGGTTCTCGGCTTGGCTGGGAGGGTCCCCGAGCCAGGGGAGCAGTTCGAAATCAACGGACTGAGTCTTCGGGTAATCGAGCTCCAGGGTCGCCGGGTCTCTCAGGTCGAGGTCCGGCGCCAACCGGCCGAGGTATCACGCGAGACCCAGGTTTGAAGTCCGGCCTGGTCGCTGTCGTCGGCCGCCCCAATGTCGGCAAGTCGACCCTCGTCAACCGCATGGTGGGTCGCAAGGTGGCGATCACCTCAACCCGCCCGCAGACGACCCGTTCCACGATCCGCGGTGTCGTCAACGGAGATGATGGGAGCTTTCAGATCGTCCTGGTCGACACACCCGGGCTGCACCGTCCCCGCGTGGAGATAGGACATCGTCTCAATCGCATGATCTATGGAACCCTGGCGGAGGCGGACGTGGTTTGCTTCGTGATCGACGCCACCCAGCCGATCGGACCCGGCGACCGCATGGTGGCCGAACGGGCGGGCCAGGTGAGAGCGCCTGTGATCATCGCAGTCAACAAGGTGGACCTGGCTAGACCGAACCAACTGGCCCCGCAGCTGGACGAGGCCGCCGGATGGGACTTCGCTGCCTACGTCCCTGTGAGCGCGATGACCGGGGAAGGGTTGGAGAGGCTGGTCGGTGAGATCGCAGCTCGGCTCCCCGAGGGCGCGGGACTGTTTCCACCGGGGATGGTTACCGATCAGGCCGAGGAGTTCCTGATTGCAGAGATCATTCGTGAGAAGTTCCTGGAGCGTCTCCACGACGAATTGCCCCACTCGTTGATCGTGCAGGTTCGCTCCGTTGAGCAGGAGGACACCCTGCTGCGGATCGAGGCTGATGTGCTGGTCGAGCGCGACTCGCAGAAAGGGATTGTCATAGGACATCGTGGCGAGACGCTGGGTCAGTCAGGGACAGAAGCCCGGCTTGAATTGGAAGCTCTGTTCGCGACCAAGGTTCATCTGCAACTCAGAGTTCGGGTCGAGGCGGACTGGCAAAGGCGGCCGCAACTTCTCGACCGATTGGGCTTTCC
>JAICND010000429.1 GCA_025929005.1 Acidimicrobiia bacterium | reverse complement strand
TCGCCCAGGTTGGTGAGCAACGAGTCAATCCAACCCCGGAAGTAGGCCGCGGCGGAGCCGACCGCAAGCGACAGCACGCCCACGAGCACCGCCGCCAGCAGGGCGACCTGGAGGGCGGGAGTCAGCGCGTAAGTGAGGCTGCTCATAACATCACGGCCGAGGCTGTCGGTACCGAGCCAATGCGCCCCGGACACCCCGGTCGGGTGAGAGAGGGTGGTGTCATAGCCGGTCTCCGGGTGATACATCGCGTCCTTGCCACTCCACAAGGTCGCCTGGAGGATCGGGTGCGAGGCTGCCAAGAGGCCGAGGAACACCAACATCGCCAGCCCGGTCCGAACTTTGGGATGGCGGAGCACCCGGTTTTCGATGGTTCTCGGTTCCAGAGTGGAAGTCAATGCGCGGCTCCGATCCTGATCCTCGGATCGAGTGCCACATGAGCCGTCTCAGCGACCAGTCGCAGGACCAGCAACAGCAGCCCAGTCACAACCAGCACGCCGGTGATGACGGGTACGTCGACGTCGCGGACCGCCGAGAACAGGGTGGTCGAGAGACCGCCACTCCAGAACACACAATCGACTCCTTCGAACAGAGCACAACTTCCGAGCTGAACCTGGAACTCGACGATTATGAGTCCGGTCAGCAGGAGCGGCAACGCCGAGAAGGAGCGGGACAGGACCGGGAGAACCACGTTGCGAGCGACGTGGCGGTCGCGGATCTCCCTTTCCGTCACGGCCTTGGCGCGTGCAGTCAGGACGTAGTCCTCGCCGCGCTCATCGGCAATGCCAGCCCGCCATACGAAAAGAATCTCCCCAAATGCGATAAGGGCAAAGGCCGCCACCGCCAGCACCGGACTGCCTTTGCCGATTTCTGCCGCTCGGGATGAGCGGAAGAAGAAGACGTCAAGGGCTTGCTGACCGATACCCATTCTCGAGATCGCCAGCACCAAACCCGTCAGGGTGGCCGGAAGGACGAGAGCCGGCAGCAACCGCCATCCTCGCCGCCGACCGAACCCCCGCAGGATCAACGCAACCAGCAGGGCAGCCAACAGCGACACCCCTCCGAAGGTGACCAGATCAGCTTCGGTGAAAGGGGAGTCGAAAAATACCTGCATGCTGTCGATCGGCATCCCGATCGCCGACCGTGCCGCGATCAGGGGCTCCCTTGTGAAGTGGATGAGCAGAAAGATGAGAAGCGGCGGAAAGATCGTGTAGAAAACCAGTCCGACCGTCGTAAGCATCCCGCCTCGAACCCGACCAAAGCGCCACTCCCCCACTCGCCCCAACCAGCTACCCAGCAAGTAGGCGAAGACTCCCCCGGTGGCGAAGATGAGAAGGGTCGTGGGCAGGGCGTTGAGGATGATGCTCGATACCGGTGCTCCGGTGTAGGACACCCCGAGGTCTCCCCGCAGCAGCCCCCCCATATACGAGAAGTAGCGGTTGATGGTCGGCGTCGATTCGTCAAGGAGGGGACTCTCGTAGGGAATGAGGAACTCGACCAGGAAGAAGACGACGGTCACGAAGACGACCAACGTCACGATCGAGGCCCCTGCCCGCCGCGCGAGGAACCCAGCGAGGCCGGTGCCCGCGGCGGAAGCGGATCCCGACTCTGTTACCCGAACCGTTGATCGCGCGATCACATCCTCTCTTTCTCCCGACACATCTCTGACCATGTCTTGACGCTCGGCAATGTCGGTCCCGTTCACCCACCTCTGACTCGGTAATCGGAGCCCTACGAGCCGTTTCCAGCAGTTTGGCTGCATGGTTGCAGATTGAGTCTGCCTGGTCGGGTTTGCGCTCTATGGCTTCGGGGTAGGCCCGATACATGTCAAGCAACCACGACATCACCGAAAACATCGTCTTCGATCTCGTCAGTATCCAGTACCACGCCCTTCAAGGCTCACATCTCTACCGGCAGTTCTTGGATGATGCCCGGCAGGCGGAGCACCCCGATGTTGAAGCGTTCATAAAGGAATGCCAGGAGAGTGACGAACGTCGAGCTATCCGGTGCCACGAATTGCTGAAAGACCTAACAGCGGAGACCCTCACCAGCTGAGCGGAGAGGTGCTCACTGACCATGTGCTTCCGAATCCTCGGACTGAATAGGGCCGCTCTGCAACCACAAGCTGATTGAAGACGGCCGAATGTCCTAGAGAGAAGCCGCCCTTCTCGTGCTTCGCAGGGGTTCGTTACTTTGCTGATCTCCGTCAGTGGGCTGCCATGGTTCGCGGAGACTCACCTTCCGGGTCTTGTGGCACCCTGGCGTGCCGTCTCGCCGTCCGCCGTGTGCTCCGCGATGCGCGTCCAGGCTGCGTCACCGTAACCGGCCCCGGAGGCAGCGGCGAACAGCTGGTGCAGCGAGTCGT
>JAICND010000516.1 GCA_025929005.1 Acidimicrobiia bacterium | reverse complement strand
GTTCAGACTTCGACGCGGCCGCCCGAACGCCAGTAGGAACCGTCGGCCCGCGTCAGAAAACCCTCGTCGATGAGGTAGCGGCGTAGGGCCGCATAGTCCGGATGGAAGGCCAGGAGAATCGAATTGACTTCCTTCTCGCGATAACGGACTCCGGGTTCGAATTCATGGGCAAGACGCTCCAACACGACTCGACGCCGTTGCAGCTGGGCGGGGATCTCGGTCAGACGGCTCCCTACGAAATAGCGACCGAGGAGCTGGCGCTCTTCGGTTGTCCAAGGTCCCTCCACCACCGAGGCCGCGACAGGCTCCTCGGTAGGCAGGGCCTCAGCCACGGCGCGGAGGGCTGCTCGATCAAGGGCCAGCTCGGGGTCCAAGAGCCCTGCCTCGGCCAACCGGCTCACCGCTCGCCTGACCTGCCCTACGGTCATCGACAAAGCGTGAGCCGTTTTTTCGATATCGAGCGGTCCCAGGGCGGCCATGCCTAGAACAGCCAACCGATCCGGATCGAGGACGACCCTGAGGAAGTCAGTTGGATTGAGTCCCACGGGCAGAAGGCTAGAGCGATCGTCGCGAGGGACAGCCGCCCTGAACATGTTTCCGGGTAACGTCGATCGGCCGTGCCGGGACAAACCTTCACCCACCAGTCCCACACTTTCGCTTCCCCCGAGTCTGCGTGGCAAGCGCTCCAAAAGCCCGACACCTGGGGTCGTATAGGAGGTGTGTCGAGGATCGAGAGCCCTGTCTTCGACCAGGAGGGACAGCTCGCCGGCTACTCGTTCGTCGTCGAGGTGGCCGGAGCACCATATCGCGGAAAGGCAGCGCGTTCTGCCTCCTCACCGCCGCATCGAATGGCGATGTCGATCACAAGCGAGCAACTCAAAGGCGATATCACGGTCGAGATTCACCCGGTGCCCAACGGAAGCGAGGTCACGGTGCGGATGGCGATGGAACCGGCAGGCTTCTTTTCATTGTTGCTCTTCCCGGTCGTTGCGTCCGCGGTAGCCAAAGGCTTCCCCGCTGCTGTCGAACGATTCGCCGCCGACCTGGCGTCTTAGGAGCTCTCGGCGGCCAGAGAGGCCGCGGTGCGTTCGGCCTCCTCTTTTCCACCGGTGGCGATCTGAGCACGATCGGTGAGCAACGTCACCTGGTTCTTGTAGACCTGGAGAAACCCGCCGTGGACGCCAATCGTGGTGCGGGTGCCGTCGACCCCCTCCACTTCCACCGCCGACGTGACCAAAGAAGCCAGCAATGGCTCGTGGTCGGCCAGGATCCCGATCTCGCCGTCGGGGGTCCGGGCCACCACGAACGTCGCCTCCCCCGACCACACGGTCGCTTCGGGTGAGACCACGTCAACCCGGAAGGGTTTGGCCATCTAGGCGGCCTTCTCGATCTCGCGGGCCTTGGCGGCCACATCATCGGCATCGCCGACCATATAGAAAGCCTGCTCCGGATACTGGTCCATGTCGCCTTTGAGGATCCCCTGGAAGGAGGCGATGGTCTGTTCAAGGGGCGTGTAGATGCCTGCCTGTCCGGTGAACTGTTCTGCCACGAACATCGGTTGGGCGAAGAACCGCTGGATGCGCCGGGCCCGTGCAACGATCAGTTTGTCCTCTTCGGAGAGCTCGTCGATTCCGAGGATGGCAATGATGTCGGT
>JAICND010000029.1 GCA_025929005.1 Acidimicrobiia bacterium | reverse complement strand
CGTAACGACCGCGATATCCACGCCGGGCAACGGCAACGTACAACTGCCCGGCTTTGTGGGGGTCGCTCCGGGAAGCGGCGAGACCATGATCCCGCCGGTCTCCGTCTGCCACCAAGTGTCTACGATCGGACAACGGCCCCCGCCGATGATTTGCTGATACCAGATCCACGCCTCGGGATTGATCGGCTCACCCACGGTGCCGAGAAGCCTCAGAGACGAAAGGTCGTGACGAGCCGGGTACTCATCGCCCCACTTCATGAAAGAACGGATAGCCGTCGGTGCCGTGTAGAGAATCGTGACCTTGTAGTCCTCGACGATCTGCCAGAGCCGGTCGAAGTCAGGGTGGTTGGGAGCCCCTTCGTAAATAACCGAGGTGGCGCCGTTGGCCAAGGGGCCGTACACGATGTAGCTATGGCCTGTGACCCAACCGATGTCGGCTGCGCACCAATAGACGTCGCGATCCGGTTTGAGATCGAAGACGAGGCTGTGACTGGTGGTGACCTGGGTGAGGTAGCCCCCCTGGGTGTGGACGATGCCTTTGGGTTTGGCGGTAGTTCCTGAGGTGTAAAGGACATAGAGAGGGTCTTCGGCGTTGAGATGCACGGCCGGACAATCGTCGGACTGTCCTTCGACGAAGTCGTGCCACCAGATGTCGCGACCGTCCTCCATGTGGATGTCATTGCCGGCGCGCTTGAGCACCACGACATGTTCGATGGTCGGGGTTCGCACCAGGGCGATGTCGGTGTTGGCCTTGAGGGGGACAACTTTTCCTGCCCGCCACGCCCCGTCCATGGTGATCACCACCCGGGCTTCGGTGTCGATGATCCGATCGGCCAGGGCGTCGGACGAGAAACCCCCGAAGACGGCCGAATGGACGATGCCGAGGCGCGCACAGGCGAGCATCGCCACAGGAAGTTCGGGCACCATGCCGAGATAGATAGCGGCACGGTCACCCCGCTTGAGACCGATCGACTTCAACGCGTTGGCAAAGCGACACACATCGCGGTACAGGTCGCCGTAGGTGATTGTCCTGACATCACCCGGCTCACCTATCCAGTGATAGGCAACCTTGTCAGCGGACTTCTCGAGATGGCGATCGAGGCAGTTGTACGACAGATTGAGTTCACCGTCTGTGAACCACTTGTAAAAGGGTGGGTTGGAGTCGTCCAGGGTCACTGTCGGCTCTTTGAACCAGGAGACGCGCTCGCGAGCCTGGCGGGCCCAGAAGCCCTGCCAATCGGTGTCGGCTTCGTCGTGGATGCCGGGTTGGGCGTTGGCCTGGGCCGTGAAAGCAGGGCTCGGGGGAAACACCCGATCCTCTTTCAACAGGTTCTCGAGGGGTTTGCTGGTCACGGGCGGTCACTCCTCCGATTTCGAGACCACAAGAGCGGGCATCCTAGGACCGCCGAAATCTCCACATCCCGTTCACAAAGCCTTCACAGGAGTCGTTCACAGTTGATCTCATGTCCGAGCAAAAGGAGATTGAGATGAGTCGGACCGCCCGACTGCTGGCGATCGTGTTGGTGCTGGTGTTGGCCTCGGTGGGCGCCTACGTCGCCTACAACGTTGGGTTCGACAACGGCGCCATCGCTGCCAACGTCGCTGAGAACGGCAGCACCGTGGTAGTTGACCGCGGGTACGGATGGCATGGAGGATTCGGGTTCTTCCCGTTCTTCTGGTTCTTCCCCCTGTTGTTCTTCTTCCTGCTGGTAGGCGCGTTCCGTCGGGGGCCGTCCCGATGGGGTGGACCCGGCCACGGTCATGGCTGGGGGCCGCCCCGGGAGGAGATCGAGAACAGGATGGAGGAGTGGCACCGCAAGGCTCACGAACAGAAGTGACCCATGAGAATGGGTTCGATGCGAACCGTTCTGGTTGTTGACGACGAGCTACAGATAACCCGCCTGGTCCGGGACTACCTGGAACATGCGGGTTTCGTCGTCGCCATCGCCAGCGACGGTCCGGGCGCCATCGCCGCCGCCCGCCAGATCAAGCCCGATCTGATCGTGCTCGATCTCGGTCTTCCCGGCCTTGATGGTCTTGACGTCATCCGATCTCTCCGGGTCAATTCCAACGTCCCGGTGGTGGTTATCACCGCCCGGGCCGACGAGGCCGACCGGATCGTGGGCCTCGAGATCGGTGCCGATGACTATGTCGTTAAGCCCTTCTCACCCAAGGAACTGGTAGCGAGAGTGCGGGCTGTGCTGCGGAGGGTCGACCTGGCCGGTGAAGGAGCCGAAGTCCTACGGGCGGGCGACCTGGTCGTCGACATTCCCCGCCGTGAAGTCAAGGCGTCAGGTCGGGCGGTCGACCTCACCCCGACCGAGTTCGACCTGTTGCAGACCCTGGTCCGCCAGCCCGGTCGGGTCTTCACTCGTGGTCAGTTGCTCGAAGCGATTCATGGTGTCGCCTTCGACTCGTATGAGAGGGCCATAGATGCCCATATCAAGAACATCCGCCGCAAACTGGAACCCGAACCGCAACGGCCCCGATACCTCATCACGGTGCATGGCGTCGGCTACAAACTCGCCGATGCGTGAAGGACACGCCTCTGCAGATCGACACAGTGGACCGCCTCCGTGGTGGCCGGAAGGCGAACCGTGGAGACGCCGTCCGCACCGCTTCTTCCGATTCGCGGCTGTCTTCTTCCTGCTGGTGGTTGTGGCGGTCATCGTCGCCGCCGCCAACGGGTATCCCCATTTCTTATGGCTTCTGCCGCTGCTCTGGTTGGGACCTTTCTTTGTTTTCGGTGCATTCATCAGTTTCGGCAGGATGCGCAACTTTCCGATCCGCGACCTGGTCGATGCGGCCGCCCGGCTGGCGGAAGGTGACTACCAGGTCCGGATGAAGCCGGTGCCAGGGGGACCGATGAAAAGGATCGTGAGTTCTTTCAACGGCATGGCCGAACGACTTGAAGCGGCGTCCACCCAGCGACGACAGCTGATGGCCGACCTCGGTCACGAACTCCGTACTCCTCTTACGGTCATCCAGGCAGAGATCGAAGCGATGATCGACGGCGTGCGCGGACGGGACGACGCTGAGTTGGAGATGCTGCTCGGTCAGACGAGTCTGATGGGTCGACTTCTGGAGGATCTCCGAACGTTGTCGCTGACAGAAGCCGGGGAGCTCAAACTCGACATTGAGACCGTGGAGATGCATTCGCTCTTGTCGGACGCAGCCGGCCCCTTCGGAAAAGACGAGGTGTTTGTCATCGAATCTGATGACGGAGAGGTGCGTTGTGACCCGGTCCGGATCAAGCAGGTCCTCACCAACCTCATCGCCAATGCGGCACGATCTATGCCTGAGGGCGGGACGATTCGTATTGAGGCGCGGCGTCGGGATGATGGGTGGACTGTGGTGGTGGCCGACCAGGGTCGCGGAATCGCCCCGGAAGATCTCGAAAGGGTCTTCGACCGATTCGTGAAGTCTGCTGACTCGACAGGTTCGGGACTTGGTTTGTCAATCGCCCGTGATCTGGTTGTGGCCCATGGAGGGACAATCGCTGCCCGCAGCGAGCTCGGTCGGGGCACCGAAATCGAGTTCACTGTCCCCTGATGTTGTGGCTCAAGAGGTTCTGGGATCCTCTCGCGGCAGGCGAGATCACGGTCACCTTTCGCCGATGGAAAGCACCGCAGGTCTTGGTAGGCGGTCGTTATCGCACTCCCGGCGGGATCATCGAGGTCGAAGAAGTGGCGATCGCGGAAGCCCACGAGGTCACCGACCTGGACGCTCGCCGGGCCGGACACGAGAGCGCTGCAGCCTTGTTGGCTGATCTACCCGACCGCCCGGGACTGCCGATCTACCGGATCAGCTTCCGCCTCGTCGAAGAGCCCGATCCGCGAGCGGTCCTGGCGAATTCGGCAGAACTCACCGATTCCGACTTGGCGGACATCGACAAGCGACTCGCGCGCCTGGACAGGGCTTCGAGTCATGGGGCTTGGACTCGCCAGGTCCTCGACCTGATCGCCGCCCATCCTCGCCGGCGGGCGCCCGACCTTGCACAGATGGTCGGGATGGAGACCGCACCTTTCAAACTCGATGTCCGCAAACTCAAAAACCTGGGTCTCACCATCAGCCACCGGATCGGGTACGAGTTGTCGCCACGAGGAGCCGCGTATCTGACCTCTCGCGACCCAGACCCGCCGGTTTCCGGTGGGTCTGGGTGATAAAAGAGGGATCCCCCCACTTTCGCGACCCAGACCCGCCGGTTTCCGGCGGGTCTGGGTGATAAAAGCGCGTTTGGGTCAGGGTTTTTTCTTGAGTTCGGGAAGGACTTCGGAGCCGATCAGTTCGATCGCTTTCAGGGGGTCGGTGGCCGCCACCTGAATCGAGACCACATCCGCTCCCACATCATTTACCAGGGGTCGATAGGCGTCGATGAGGCCGGCGGCATCGCGGACAACGGTGTACTTGTTGAGGATTTCGGTGCGATCCATGGCGTCGGCCCTTTCCCGCAGCACGGCCGGATCCACCTCTTCGAGACGGCCCGGCGCTCTGAGCCCACGCATCGATCCGAGCGCTTCCCAGGCTTCGTCGGTGTCACCGGCCAACACCACCCATCGCGTTGCCATGACGGTGCCATGACGTCCATGACTCTCCTGGAACGGCTCGATGATTTCGGCCACTGTGTCGGCCGGATCCTTCACCGAGGTGATGATCCCCTCACAGTTCTTTCCGGCGAAAGTTGCGGATTGCCGGCCACCCGCGGCCATCCAGATCGGGACTCGTCCGATCGGCGGGCTGTAGAGCTTGGCCTTGTGACACGTGTAGTACTGGCCCTCAAAGTCGAGTTTCTCGCCGGCCAAGAGACGGGTCATGATCTCGAGCGCTTCCCGCATTCTCCGGATTCGCTCTCCGTACCCGGGAAACTCGTAACCCAGGGGACCTTCGTTGATGTTCTCCCCGGTACCCACTCCGAGGATGAAGCGTCCCTCCGATAGCCGGCTGACGGTGGCAGCTGCCTGGGCGACCAACCCCGGGTGATAGTGGAACAGTGGGCAGGTCACCGAGGTGACGAACCGGACTCGTTCGGTGCGGACCGCAGCTGCGCCCAGCCACGCCCAGACGAATCCGGCAGCCGAGTTGTCGTCGACCCAGGGGTGGAAGTGGTCGGAAGCCGTCACCATGTCGAAGCCGACCTTTTCGGCCGCGAGTGCCTGATCGATCAGGGCTTCGGGCTGATAGGACTCGTGGGAGCAGAGCCACGCAAACTGCGGCACCGATTGAGAGTAGCGATCAGCAACCCAGCGATGGCCAGAGTCTGCACCCACTCCCCGAACATCACATAGAGGGTCGGTCCTGCGTTGCGCATCCGCAGCGTTGCCCTGATGACGCTTTGATCCGTAAACCCGGTGGTTTCACCGACACGGCCTCCGGCGGTGATAAATGTCGATTTGCCCGTCACCGCCGAATGAACGACGTCGACCCCGGTCTCGGCCGCGCGCATGCGGGTCATGCCGATGAACTGATCAGAGACAGAAGTGAACTCGTAACTCCCCTCGTTGGTGGCCACCACCAGAAGCTGGCCTCCGAGGCCGATCGTTTGACGGGAGTAGCGGGCAAAGGCGCCCTCAAAGGAGATCACCGAGCCGATCCTTCCGGTGCCGATGTCGAACAAGACCACCTCTGCTCCGCGGATCATGTCGCGGGGCACTGCCGACAGGGCGGAGATCCAGTCGAACAGCGGCCGGGCCGGAATGTATTCACCAAAAGGCACCGGGTGGCGTTTGCGGTATTCACCCACGATCTCGCCATCGGGCCCGAACACCACGTTGGCGTTGATCCAATGGGTCTCAGAAATAGGACGATCACCGCCCACCAGGAAGTAGCTGCCGATGCGGGCGGCTTCGGCACCGATGGCGGCACCGATTTCGGGATGGAGAACGGGGTCGGCGTTAAGGCTTCCGGTCGAGCCCTCCGACCAGACCACGAGATCGACCGACCCGGCAGGAATGGTCTTGGTCAACTCAAGATGCTGTTGGTAGGTGAGAAGTCGCTCATCCGGACAGTGTGTGAGCGGACACGGGGTCGAGCCCTGGACGATGGCCACCCGGACTTCCGGGCCGGTGGCGACAGCTGGCGCCACCGCCCCACCGACCAGCAAGCCAGCAGCTCCCAGGATGGGAGCCCACAACCACGGCACCGCCCGGCGCTTCTCCAGGGCAACAACCAACCCCGCTGCGATCGCGGCCAGCACCACCCCCCACCCGGTAGTGCCGATCCATTGGGAGGCCCCTCTCGCCCAGGCGTATTCGCTCATCGGATAACCGGCCAGCCCCCACTCGAACCCACCTACCGGAAACCGAACTCTGACCACTTCGAGCAAGGCCCATCCACCGACCGCGGCCACCCACCAACAGCCAGGGCTCCATTTCCTTGTTTTTGCCATGAGCCAGCCGAAGACGAGGAAGTGGACCGAGAACACTCCGACCAATGGCGCGATCGCGATCAGCCCAAGCTCAGAAACCCACCACACCAGACCTGAAAGGAAGGCGAGACCGAACACCCAGCCGGTGAGGGCTGGGTGACGACCCGTTCGTAACTCCCAAAACAAGAGGGCAAGGGCCACAACAACAAGAACCCCCCACCGGTATGGGGGGAACGCCGCCACCATGAGCCCGGCCCCGACGAGACCGGTGAGGATCGACCGCACCGCGGGGATTGTACGAATCGACCATCCTTGAGGATCGAGCCATGTACGAAGAGGAACTGACAGTGGCGTTGCTCGCAGCCCGGACAGGAGCGGCTGTCGTACGCGAGCACTTCGGCGTGACCGTGAGGGCCGACTACAAGAGCGATGCGAATCCGGTCACCGCCGTCGACCGATCGAGCGAACAACAGGTGCTCAAAGTCCTTCGCAGCCACTATCCGAACGACGCCATCCTGGCCGAAGAAGGCGGTGGGAGCCGCTCCCTCGACGGTCGGGCGTGGCTGGTGGATCCTCTCGACGGCACAGTGAATTTCCTCCACTCGATCCCCCACGTGGCCGTCTCGGTGGCTTTATGGGTTGATGGCGAGGCTGCCGTCGGGGTGGTGATCGATCCTCTGCGCCAGGAGGAGTTTTCCGCCTCGCGGGGAGGAGGCTCCTACCAGGGAGAGCGTCCGATCGCCGTCTCCTCGGAAACGGAACTGAGCCACAGCTTGATCGCCACCGGCTTTCCCTACGACCGCAATCTCCATGCCGACTCCTATGCCGCCAATCTGGCTGCAGTGCTGGGCCGCGCTCAGGGGATCCGCCGAATGGGCAGCGCTGCTCTTGACCTTGCCTGGGTGGCGGCCGGTCTGTACGACGGATACTGGGAGTTCGCCCTTCAACCCTGGGACATGGCGGCCGGCGTTCTCCTCGTCACGGAGGCGGGTGGGGCTGTCTCCAACGCCGCGGGTCAAGGTTTAGGGCTGACCGATATCGGGGTGGTCGTCTCCAACGGTCACATCCATCAAGCGCTGCTTGACGCCGTGCAATCGACTATCCCTCGGCATCTCGTATGAGTAGCCGACTCGTCACCGCTGCCAACACCTCGGTGCTGATGACCGATCGCAAAATTGCCTCGATCGGCCGGCGGGACGATCTGCCAATGGAGGATCTACCGGAGGACCGTTACAACACCGGTTTCATCTTGGCACCTCGACACGATCATCATTTCCACCCGATCGGTTACGCCGCCGCCGTGACCAGGCTCTCTGTCAAGGAGGCGCTCGACTTCGCCGACCTCGAGAGGCGGATTCGCGATGCCGCCGCCGGCCTGGGCCCGGAAGAGGTTGTGGTTGGAAATCGCCTCGATGACGAATCTCTGGCAGAACGCCGCCTCCCCACTCGCTTTGACCTCGACCGGTTCCTCGAAGACCGACCCGTTTTGCTGTACCGATATTGCGGGCATGTCGCGGTCGCCAACAGCGCTGCTTTGGCTCTGGCTGGCGTTGAGTCCGAATCGGGGATTCTTCGGGAAACCGATGTGCAGCCGGTAGCCAACGCGGTCGGCTCACGTCAGCCACCTCTCGACCCAACGGTGGTCCGGCGGGCGCTGGCCGGACTCGCATCATTAGGACTGGGGAAGATCACCGCGATTGTTTCAGCCGGGGATCCAATCTGGTGCGAGGTCCCCAACGAAGTCGAGACCCTGCTGGCGGTCGCGGCCGGGGTTCCCCTCGACTTTGAGGTTCTCGTGATCGCCTCTAACCCCGCCGAGCTGACCGCGGCCGCCGAAAGACTCAAGCAGGGGCCATCCAATGTTTCGTTCTTCGGTTGGAAGGACTTCGCCGATGGCAGTCTCGGTGGTCACACCGCCGCTCTCTATGAGCCCTTCACGGACAGACCTGATACCACCGGCACCCTGCGACTCGATTATCAACGCTCCGTCTTGATGGGTCGCACCTGTCTTGACCTCGGAGGAACAGTGGCAATACACGCCATTGGGGACCTGGCCAACGATCGGGTTCTCGATGTGCTGGAGGAGTTGATTGAGGCGGGCGGCGACCACAAGCGGATGAGGATCGAACACGCCTCGGTTCTGCGACCCGACACCATCGCCCGCATGGCCCGGCTCGGTGTAACCGCCTCAGTGCAACCCTCCTTTATCACCTCGGAGGTGGACTGGCTGGCCAAGCGCCTCGGAGACAGGTCCGAATTGACCTACGCCTTCGCACGCCTCGCTGAAGCAGGAGTGCCGCTGGTGGGCGGATCCGATTGCCCGGTGGAGTCACCCAACCCGTGGTGGGGAATAGCCGCCGCGGCCAGCCCGGGCGGCCTCGGCAACGAGAAGGCATTCGGGATCTTCGGTCAGGGCTCGGCGGTTGGTGATGCTGCCAACCTGATCGTTGTGGACCGCGACCCCCTCACCACACCCGACCCGGCCGGTACCCGCGTACTTGCGGTCTACCGGCACGGAGAGCAGATCACCGCGGAGTCGGAGCTGCCTTTCGTCTGACCGATCCGCGAACCCGGGTTCGCGGATCGGGGGCGTGTGGCAAGCTAACGGCCTATGCAAGAAGGGTCGAAGCGGGCGATCCTGGCGGCCTTTGTGGCAAACCTCGGCATCTCGATCGCCAAGGCGGTCGGGTTCGTGATCACCGGATCCGCCGGGCTGCTGGCAGAGGCCGGCCACTCGCTCGCCGACACCGGCAATCAGGCCCTGCTCTTGCTGGGTGGCCGACGGGCTGCCCGGGCTGCCGATCGGGAACATCCCTTCGGCTATGGTCGCGAGCGGTACTTCTGGGCCTTTGTCGTTGCCCTGGTGCTGTTCAGCATGGGCGGCCTCTTCGCCCTCTACGAGGGGATCGACAAGCTTCGCCATCCCCATGAGACCGAGAACCTCATTGTGGCCATCGGCATCCTGGTTCTCGCCATCGCTTTGGAGACCTTCTCCCTCCTTACTGCCATCCGTGCCGCCAGACACGTGAAACCGGAGGGCACTTCCTGGTGGCAGTTCATCAGGCGGGCGAAGTCACCGGAGCTACCTGTCGTCCTGCTTGAGGACCTCGGCGCCGAGATCGGCCTGGTGTTCGCTCTAATCGGTGTCGTGTTG